>SLBH01000120.1 GCA_007126415.1 Spirochaetales bacterium | reverse complement strand
TTCGTTCCGGGCGTCCCCCGTGCCCTTCCAACCGGAAGCTCCCGCCCGGCATCTTGGCCAATTCCCGAACGCCGATTAGGAAAACGATGAGTGACGCCGCCGAAAACGCGACGGCTGCATGAAGGGCATTCGCCTCCAGTTCCAACAGTAGTGCCGCAATCAGAACTACCAGCGCGCCTGTGAACCGAAGCGCATGAGGAGTAAATTGCCATATCGCCAACCGTGTGTGCCGCCCTTCGAGTTGGAACTTTGCGCCGGCCAGTTCCACCATCGCCTGTCCGACAACAAACGCAGCCAGCACCGACAGCACCAGCGCGGTACCGGCACCGTGGGGGCCGAGCCAGGCCCACAAAAGGATAACCGCCACGCTTGTGCCGGCGCTCAGTTTCAAGAACCGGAACGACCCGGGCAGCCAGCGGCCGGCGTTCCATCCTTCCTTCCCGTAAGAGTGAAGCCAGAATCCAGGCACGCCGAACCCAGCCAGGGCGGCGGCAAGTGTAACGGTCGCGAGAGCTGCGGAAAACTCCCCGAACTGCTCCACTTCTAGCGTTCTCGCCAGGACCACCTTCGTTGACACGGCAAGTAGAGATCCGCCTACAGTCCCCAGCCAAAGAACCGAAATGGCTTGTAGAGCATTCCCGTGCTTGTATGCGGCCAGCTTCTGCGACAGCGTAAGCATTCGACCCTCTCTCTGTTCATAATCCGCGCACTGAGAGACCGTAAGAAACATTGAAAGCGCGTTTTCCGTCGCTGTGAGGCTTGACGGTGGGAAAACCGTCGAGCGCCTGAATCCGTCAATCCAGCGGGATGGGGCTTCGGTCGGTGTCGAGAAGCGCCCAGATAGCCAGAAATGAGGCCGCCATAGTGCCGGCAATGCCGAGGTACAGCGCAGGACTAACCCTGCGCATATGAATCCGGTCCTCCGGCCGTATTTCCTCCGACCGACTTCGCCGTTCGCCGTCGCGGCCACGGATCCGCGGACGCCGAACCCAGGTCTGGTCGATATTGGTACCTCCGGCCAAGTCGAGGTAGTACTCGAACGTTCGGCCCTGAACGTACCGAAACAGTCCGGGATTGTTCACCGCGCCCGTGACGGTAACAAAACGCTGCTGAAAGGGAATCACGATCCGGTCGCCGTCCGAGAGTTCCATATCCTGTTCGATGGATCCGCGGTACAATAGCTCCTCGAGGTTTACACGACGCACGCCTCCCATACCGGAATGAACAATATAGGCTTCACGTAGGTCGGCGGCACCGCGGAACTCATCCTCTACAGCAAGAGCGGCTTCCGACAGCCGCTCACCTTCGTCAAAACGATAAGCAAAACGAGCATACTGGAGCTCGCTCGCCCTCTCGCCATCGCGTAGGTCACCAGCAGTTTCTCCGCCTGGTCCGTCGGAGCGCACCGCACCCTCAAAGAACACCACCGGCAAGAATTCTTCGCGGGTAGGAACAGTAACCGCGTCCTGGTCTCGCAGGGCAGTATCCGGTCCACCGGCCGACCGAAAATCAACCCGCAGCCGTTCGCTGGCGCGGTCGAGCTGGTCAGGAACGCGGCGAACAACCACGCGCTCCCGGTCGGCATTGCGGGTGAAGCCCCCGCCGTAGCGCTCTATCAACTCACCCAGGCGTTCTCCGGGCAGTAGTTCATACCGACCGGGTCGGTGCACCTCCCCCGAGAGATCAACCTGACGCTCAGCACGGGAGAGCTCGATTCGGTCTCCGGGACGCACGTATGGGTTCTGTTCCGGTTGACCGCGACGAGCGGCTGCGAACAGGTCGTAGCGTCGGCTCTCGCCGCGATCGTCATGCACCACCACCTGCCGCAGCGAGGCGTACTCGGTGGCCCGTTCCTCCACCACGTCCTGCAACCGTGACAGCGCATCTACCCGCTGCCATCCGGTCTCCCGGACCTCTCCGCTGAGATACACCTGGAACTCTCCCACGCGAACGATCGCCAGACGTGGGTAGCTGTTGCGATACTGCCGCGTCACGCGCGCGCGAACCTGATCACGAATCTCCGGGAAGCTCATCCCTCGTACGTTCAGAGTACCAAAGAGGTCCAGCTGTAGCTGGTAGTCATGCTCCACAACGAACTGTGCTCGGTACATGCCGCGATCTGAGCGGAATATCAGCTCATAGACATCCCCAGGTGTGGCCGGATAATCTTGCAGAGTCATCGCAAAGGCCGCTTGTGGGCTATCCCGCAGCTCTGAAAACGGCAAGGCTCCCAAGTCTTGGGCCGATAGTGGGGCAGCCGAAACCGGCCAAAGCATCAGCGCTATCAGCAAAGTAGCTATAATGTTGTCACGCATCGGTACCACGCAGTTTCTGCATTTTTCTGGGGTCACGCCGCACCCGTCTGATGAACTCCAGCACAAAGGCCAGAATCATCGCGGCGAAACCGGAAACCAAGACCGCCACAACGACCGCGGTTACGCGATCCGGGCCCGACTTCAGCTCAGGCACCTCGGCGGGTTCGAGAACCTGGAACAACGGCGTGGTGCCCCCTTGGGCAAGCCGCGCCAGCTCGTAGTGTTCCGACATGCTGGTTAGAAGCTGCTCGCGGACACGCGCCTCCCGCTTGAGCCGTTCAAACTCCAGGGCAATGCGCGGCAACTCTTCCTGGGTAGGCATCAGCCCTTCAAACTCCTCGTACCCGCTTTGTATCTCGCGAACCAGGTTTCTGAGATTATCGCGCTCGGAGCGTAACCGCCGCATTGTGGGGTCGTCGGTGCGCGAGAAATCGGCGTACGTCGCAATCTCGACCTCGGTTGCGATCAACCGTCCACGAAGTTCGGCGATAGTAGCCAGCTGCTCCTCAGCGAGGCTGGTAACGTCCAGCACACCGTAACGCGACTGAAACACCGCGATCTCGTCTTCGAGCTCAGCGACTTCCCTTTCAACCTCAACCAGCTTCTGCTCGATCAGTTCCATGCGAATGCGCTCACGAGCCGAGCCGATATCTGCCATGCGATCGTCCAGAAGCTCGGTGACGCGGTTGGTGATCTTGGTGGCGAGTTCGCGATCCACGTCGGTGTAACCGATCTCAATAACACCGGTCTCATCATCATGATTAAGCCGCAGATTCTTGCGGATCATCTGGCGCGCCGCGTAACGTGGCGCACTCTGCTGCTCAAGTCCATAGCGGCGCGAGAACTCGAACTCATCCGCAATAGTGTCGACAAAACGGTCACCTCTCGCTAGTCGCATAGCCAGCTGCGCTTGCTTCACGCTGTCCTCCCGTCCCAGTCCGACGGAAGACGCCATATCCCACAACGCGGGCCGCGTACCGGCACCAGAGTCGTCATAGTAGCTATGCACCAGCGCCAGTGCCTGCGGTGTGTAGACATTCGGCGCCGGACTGCGCTCGGGAGGGAGCCTCATCGCGACAACGTGAAACACAATCATCCCGAGTCCGGCGACAAACGGGAGGGTAAGAATCAGCCATTTACGGCGCCACAACACCGCAAACAGATCGATGAGCTCAATCTCGCTCTCTTGGCGTCGCATAGACTCTTCCGGTGGGGG
>SLBH01000116.1 GCA_007126415.1 Spirochaetales bacterium | reverse complement strand
TACCCCAACGTTCGAATCAGCTCCGGGATGTGATGATACTCCCACACGAACCGACCGTACGTCACCCCGGCCGCGCCCGCATCGATAACATCACGAGTCATGCGGAGGTAATTCTCGATTCCGCTTCCGATCTCGCCTCCGGCCACTACAACTCTAGCCGGACAAGCTTCAACCACCTTGGCAAACGTTTCGGGTGAGCCGGTATAGTGAGTCTTGATCAGCTCTACACCGAGCTCCGCTCCCGCCCGCACAGCGTACGCGACGTTATCCCAATTATACCGGTCCTTTTTGTCTACATAACTCCCACGCGGATAAATATGCGCGACAAGAGGCATCCCCCAGGAAGCTGCTTGCTTCGAGATTTCGCCCAACTGACGCAACTGCGTAGGCTGTTCGGGCCCTCCGAGAATACACCCCATCGATACCGCGTCTGCGCCTAGCCGTACGCCTTCCTCAACGTCGGTCACCCAAGTGTCGAATTCAGGCTGGTAGGGCGAGAAGCTTGAGCACTTAAGAATGAACGCGGCTTTCCCGACGTGCGAATGAAAACACTTCTCGGCTATCCCTTTATGCATGGTGATGGCCTCCGGCGCGCCTTCAACGATCTTAGCCAAAGTATCCGCTATCGGGATCAACCCGTCCATGATTCCTCGAGCTATGGAATGATCCACCGTGATTGCAAGCATTCGGCCGGAGGTTGGATGCAAGAGGCGGCTGAGTCTCACCTCTTTTCCCAAGTGTGCCATATTGTATTACTCCTTTCTTGGTGTGCTATCGGGTGTGATCGCTATCTTAAGTGCCTCACCCGAGTTCTGTAGTTCGTATGCCTCGCGGAAACTGTCGAGCGCGAACCGGCGACTGACCAGACTACCCATCTCAGCACTTCCTGAGGTGATAAGCGAGACGGCGGTTCGATAGTCAAGTCGCGTAGCCGCCGTCGTTCCGTTTACCGTAATCTCGTTGTAATGAATCACGTTCGCTTCGAGGGTGCAGTCGCCCCCGCCGGTAAAGCCTGCAAACAGGTTCACGCATCCACCGACTCGGACTACATGAAGCAACTCGTTGATCACCTCGGTCACGCCGATCGCGAGCACCACTGCGTCAACGCCCTGCCCGGCGGTCAACTCTCCGACAACCGAACGCATATCGACGCTATTGGGGTCCAGTACTGCATGAGCTCCGAATCTGAGTGCTTGCTCACGCCGATAGGGGTGCGGTTCACTCACGATTATCTGGCGCGCCCCTCCCACTCGAGCCAGTTGCAGATGCATCAGCCCGATCGGGCCGGCACCCACGATCAGCACGCTCGCCCCCAAACCGACACCCGTTTTCCGATACCCGTTCACACAGCACGCCAGCGGCTCGGCAAGAGCGGCTTCCTCGAAGGAAACGCCTTCGGGAATTTTGATCAGGTGACCGAACTGCAGCGCCACGCTCGGTACAAGCACGTACTCGGCAAAACCTCCGTCGAACTCATATCCGATGGCCTGTCGTCGGCGACAGGCGTTTTCTCTTCCCTCCAGGCACGCGGGGCACGCGTGGCACGGGATTACCGGCGCGATACAAACCCGGTTGCCCGCCTCGAACCCGGCGACGGATCCTCCCACCGCTTCAACCACTCCGGCGATCTCATGGCCTATAACCGACGGATAGCGAACCCCTTTGGTTTTTCTCCCGTCCAAGACACGCATATCTGTTCCACAAATCGTGCACGCCTTGACTCGCATCAAAACCTCGTCTTCGCCCGGACGTGGGGTTGCAACGTCCTTGATCTCAAACTCTCCGGGACCGGACAGCACAAGCGCCTTCATTCTCCGTCTCCTTGATGGGGTTCTTCTATCAACCGTGTCGCATAAAGATACGCTTGATGGAGACTAACAGTAGAAGCTACGCCCTGCCAAGCAATGTCAAACGCGGTACCGTGATCAACCGAGGTGCGCACGATCGGAAGGCCTAACGTAATGTTGACTCCCCCGTGGAAATCCAAAGTCTTCATCGGGATGTGACCTTGGTCATGGTACATGCAGACCACTCCATCGAATTCGCCGCCAACCGCGCGATGGAACACCGTATCGGCCGGCTCCGGACCGAATACCGCAATTCCCTCAGCCCTGGCTGTAGCAACCGCCGGAGCAATCTGCGTTATATCCTCCTGCCCGAACGCGCCTCCTTCGCCCGCGTGTGGGTTCACGCCACATACGGCCAAACGCGGGTTGGGCACAAAGCGAGACAGGGCCTGGTGCGTTAGCCGTATTACCGAGGCCACACGATCACTGGTAACCCGCCGGATCGCCTCTATGAGCGACACATGAGTACTTACGTGCGTTACAATCAGTTTATCTGAAGCAAGCATCATGCTTATCTCGGCCGCGCCGCACAACTCCGCGATAAGCTCGGTGTGACCGGTAAAGTCCGGCAACGCCAAGCGCGTAGCTTCTTTATTGATTGGGCAAGTCACGAATCCATCGATCGTCCCTTCCAGCGCGAGCCTCGTCGCGTACTCCACGTAGCGAGCGGCAGCCCCACCGGTTGCAGCCGACAACTTGCCGACCACAACCTCATGGCCATCCAAGAGGCCAAGATCACACACTATGAGCGTCCCGGACGCGGAGAATGTCTGCCGATCAGCCGAGCCGTCTTCCCGGTTCAAAGTCTCAACGAAGTCTTCCGACGAAACACGGCGAAGTACCGTCGACGAGCCGATCTGTTCCTTGCATCTCTGCAGAACTGAGTAATCGCCAATGACCACCGCGCCCGCGTCGAACAAACCGCGCTCGTGGGCACGGAGAACGAGCTCGGGTCCAACCCCCGCTGCGTCACCCTGCGTTATCGCAATCCGCATTGAATTCCCCGTGCTACCAGCGACTCAAACTCTCGATACATTTCCATCGCCAACTCCTCTCCACCAAATCCACCTGCCTTGCTCACCAGCAATCGGGTTTCCGGCAGGACACCTGAATCGATCACCGAGACTACCACTCCGGTAGCAAACTCATACACCGGCAGAATTGTGCGCACCTCGAGCGCATCCAGCACAGCTCCCGCGGTATCACCCCCGAAAACCGTGAGTGCACCGGGAGGATGCGCCCGCATCTGCCTCAGCGCTACCTCCGCCAGCCTTTGCGCTATCGCGTCAGGATCTGCCCCCGATTCCTCGCCAGACACGACGACGCTAAAGCACGCTCCGACAGTTCGATCGCGAGTAAAAACCCGTGACTCCAAAGCATAACGCGCTTGCTCACGAGACCGAGGATGCATGCTGCCACAGACCAGGAGCATACCGCGTGACGCTACCTCGTTTACTTCCGCCGGCGGATCGCTCGCCGGCGAATCGCTTAACGCAGCTCCGCCGGATCTACCGGCGGCCGCGTTCGCTCGATCTAACTTCCATATCCGCGAAATCCGGCCGGCAAATCCCCCGCATCCGGCCAGTTCATAACGGACATTTTGCCGCGTCATCCAGTCGGCAACTGCGTCGAGATCATCGGGCGTCTCAGCGTCGCAGATTACAACCCGCCGAGGAAGCCGATGCAACGGCTCGCCCCGAT
>SLBH01000133.1 GCA_007126415.1 Spirochaetales bacterium | reverse complement strand
GATAGCGGAGAACGCCGAAAACGAGAACGTCGCGGTTACGGTGGAGACACGCGCGAAGCACTTCTACTCGGTCTACCAGAAGATGAAAAAGCGCGGCAAAAGCATCGAGGAAATCTTCGACCTGCTTGGAATTCGCATACTCTGCAACACCGAGAACGAGTGCTACACCCTGCTTGGGCTGGTGCATCGTCTCTGGCCGCCGATTGAGGGGCGGTTCAAAGACTATATCGCGATGCCGAAGTCGAATAAGTATCAAAGCCTGCATACCACCGTTCTGGCAACAGGCGGAAAGATGCTCGAGATCCAAATTCGCACCTACGCGATGCACCGCACCGCCGAGCACGGCATCGCCGCGCACTGGGTCTACAAAGACGGTCGCACGCACGAACAGGTTAGCGGACACGACCTCGTAATTATGGACCGCCTGAAAAATATGAACTCGCTGCGCATCACATCTCGCGAGTTCCTCGATGAGATAAAGCGCGAGATCCTCAAGGACTACATCTACGTCTTCACCCCCAAAGGTGACGCGGTTCAGTTGCCGCGCGGAGCCACCGCGATCGATTTCGCGTATCACATTCACACCGAGGTGGGCCACCACACCGTAGGTGCAAAAGCGGACGGTCAAATCATTCCGCTAAAGAGTGAGCTCAAGAACACGCAAGTAATCGAGGTCCTGACCTCCAACAACGCACACCCGCATGTTAACTGGCTTCGCCACGTGCGCACCTCACGCGCGCGCTCCAAAATCCGCCAGTGGCTTAACAAGAACGACGAGACGCTGTTCCTCGACAAGAGCGTTGTCGCGCGCAAGAAGGCTACCCCGGTTGAACCCCCGCCCGCTGCACAAGCCGGTGACGGCGCGGGGCAGGAGGGCGACGACGGACACCCAAACCGCATCATGGACACCGACAAGATCGGTGTACGCATCGGAGACGAGCGCAATCTCATGATCCGTTTCGCACAATGCTGCCAGCCGAGCACCGGCGACGCAATCATCGGCTACGTCTCGCGCGGGCGAGGTATCATCGTGCACCGCCTCGATTGCCACAACCTGCAGTTCATTGAAGACTTTGAAAGCAGACGCATCGAGGTAGAGTGGGAGACCGTCTCTCCCAAAGCCACGCGGCGTTTTCGCCTAACCGCACGCAAGAAGTCCGATTTGTTCTCCGAGATTGAAGGTGCGGTGCGGAAGTATAAAGGACACCTCATCGAAGGCCGTGTAGAGGAGAACGAACGCGGCCAACTCGAGGGCCAGTTCACGATGGAGCTCGAGAACCCCGACGATTTCAAACGGGTGATGAAGAGCATCCGCACCGTACCGGCAGTGATCACACTCAGCGACTCGGTTCAGCAGTACTCGTGATACCGCGCAAGCCCCCTAACGCCCCAACAGCGCATAGCGCCCCAACGGCCGCCAACGGGCCCCAACGGCGCGGTTGAACCGCCACGTCTCAAACCGTTCACCGGTAACGCGTCACCAAAACTTGCCCACAAGGCGATTAAGGCGGTATTTTTCCGGTTAAGAATTCTCTAAGGAGCACAAAATGGCGCAGATAACACTCAAAGGCAATCCGATACACACCGTCGGCGATCTCCCGGGTGTCGGCTCAACCGCACCGGATTTCGTACTAACCGCTCGCGATCTTACCGATCGAACGCTGGCGGACCTCGGCAATAAGAAGAAGGTGCTGAACATCACCCCAAGCCTCGAAACCAGCGTATGCGCAGCCAGCGCTAAACGCTTCGATACCGAGGCGGCGAAGCTACCCGACACCGTGGTCCTTCACGTGACCTGTGACTTGCCGTTCGCGCAGGCTCGTTTCTGCGATAACGAGCATATCGAAACAGTGATCACACTCAGCCAACTCCGGAATCGTGAGTTCGGCAAACAGTACGGCGTTGAGATAACCGACGGCCCAATGGCCGGGCTGCTCGCGCGCGCCGTGGTCGTACTCGATCGCGACAACCGCGTCGTCTACACCGAACTCGTACCGGAGATTGGACAAGAACCCGCATACGACGCAGCGCTCGAGGCGATCGGCAACGCATAGGCCATGCCGAGACCCGACCGCCGCCTGCATGCCGCTGAGACCTGCAGCAGCCTGCAGCGTCCGAACAAGCAGTATAATGGCGCCGTCTGAACATCCGGAACACGTGGGAACGGGAACTCCCGGAATCGTCGGCGCTCCCAATCAGGAGAAACAGCCGGCACCGTTAAAGCCGCCCGGGCCTCCTCGTCCGGAGGCTCGGCCGGCGGTGGTTCTCGTGGAGCCGGAGATCCCGCAAAACACCGGGAACATCGCACGCACCTGCGCCGCCACCGGTTTTGAGCTGCACCTCGTTGGGACACTGGGATTCAGCATCTCAGATAAGCACCTAAAGCGCGCCGGACTCGACTACTGGGACGCGGTAACCCTGGTGCGGCACGACTCGCTGGACACCTTCCTGCAAGCCACGGCCGAGCGCCCGTGTTTTTTCGCTAGTACCGGCGGCGGCTTGGGGTACAGCAGTTACTCGTATCCGCCCGGCAGTGTCTTCGTATTCGGGCGGGAAACCGCCGGGCTGCCTCGCGACCTTCTGCAACGTTACCGAGGTTCGGTGATGCGTATCCCGATGCTGCCGGGACTGCGGTCCTTGAATCTTTCGAACTCAGCGGCGATCATAGTGTATGAGGCGATGCGCCAATGGGGGTTCCCCGGATGCGAGTAGTCTCCGAACGCGAGACTGGAGGTGCCGGATGCAACGAATTGGAATAATCGGCTTTGGGAACATGGGCTCGGCGATCGCTCGTGGCCTACGAGCCGAACACCCGGACCTCGAGATCGGAATCCTCGAACCGAACGCTGAGGCCCGCCGGAAGGCGGAGACCGAACTCGATGCGATCTCGTACACCGACGCGCCGGATCGCTTCTTTCGCGACTGCGCTACCGTTGTGCTCTCGATCAAGCCCCAGGACCTAGAACAGATCGCCGAGCAACTCAGCCCGCACACCGCCGGTGCTGCGGTGATATCGGTCCTCGCCGGCACACCGACCGACCGGGTCGCGGCGGCGCTCGGAACGAAGCGGGTTGCGCGCTTCATGCCGAGCCTCGCTGCGAGCGTCGGTAAATCGCTCGTAGGCGTTGCGTTCGCGGCCGGAGCCGATGAGCATCTGCGCGAGACGGCCCGCACCGTCGCCGCAGCGATAGGCCGACCACTCGAGATACCGGAGCACCTGATGGCCGCGATTACCGGGGTATCCGGATCAGGCTTGGCCTATGCGTTTACCTTCGCACACGCACTCGCGATGGGGGGCGTATCAACCGGGCTGAAATACGACGATGCACTTGCCGCGGCGGTCATGGTTCTAGACGGCGCCGCGGAGGTTCTCCGCGCCACCGGAGAGCATCCGCAAGCGCTGGCAAGCAAGGTTTCTTCCCCAGCCGGGACAACGATAAAAGGCCTCACGGCACTCGAGCGTGGAGCCTTTACCGCCACGGTGATAGACGCAGTCGAACAAGCCGCCCTTCGCGCCAACGAACTTGAGTCTTGAAGGAAATGCCCCGCAG
>SLBH01000154.1 GCA_007126415.1 Spirochaetales bacterium | reverse complement strand
GAATTGGAGCATGACGCAAACTTTGGTATACTTATGGAGTACCTCCTTCGAGGGTCACAGGGCAAAACCCGGGAGGTTATCGATGTAGTGAACGAGGTGTTGCGCACCCCGCTACTACGGGAGGAAGCGATGACCGCTGCAGAACAACTCCGCCGCCAGGGCTTAGAGGAAGGTTTGGAAAAAGGTCGGATAGAGGGGCGGCAGGAAGGACGACAAGAAGGACGAATAGAGGGGCGGCGCCAAGAGCGTGAAACCACCGCACTGCGCCTGCTCGAACGCGGATTCTCGCAGGCCGAGGTTGCCGAGCTCACCGAGTTGAGCGAGGACGAGGTGCACAAGCTTGCCCAGCACGATGAGCATAAGTAACGCGTCTCGCGCGAACCAAACACGCCACGAACGTTCTGAGTTCATTCGTAATCCGCATCGTCGTCCAGCTGTCGCGCGAGCGAATCGAGAAACAGAGTAAACTGCTCGTGGCACTGCCGCAAATCCTCGTCGATCTTCTCAGCGATGCGGTTCACGAACAACACCTTTTCGGGGATCAGTGTTGAGCTGTAGACATTCCGAAACGCATGGCGAAACATAAGCAGCTCGCGCAAACGGTCGGCAAGCACCCGGTCGATCAGCGCCGGACGGAGCTCGGGTACCGCGAGCGTCATGCGATCGAGCAACGACTTATGCCAACCCTCCGACTCGATCTCGTTCTCAAAAAATTTCGCCACCCGCAGGAAGTATCCTTCGAACGCATTGTAGAGATTATGGAGTGTGTAGCCGAGCGCAGCGTAATCAAACTCATCCGGCGCCGCTGTTTGCGCAAGACGTGCGGTCATATCTCGATTCTTGCCGGCGTTTTCGCAAATGATCGAAAAGTCGTGTTCGAGTTCGGCACGAAGAAGCCCGAGCCGGTCACTGTCGCTCATACAGCAGCACCCCCCGCGACCTCACCATCTCAGCGAACTCGGTGCGCTGATCGGCCAACTCGATAAGCGAGATCTCAAACTCACCGTCCGGATGGAAATCGCGCAGCGCCGAGTGCCCGCCACCTTCCACCGCGAGATCAAGGTCGGAGTTCAGGCGGTAGGGCCGCGACCTCTCGTAGGTTGAGCCGAAACCCCACACGCGGGTGATGGTCGCGTCGGCCGCCCCGAGCCTCTCCGCAACAACTCGACCGAACTCTTGCGCTCGCTCACGCCGCGCCGCGGCCTCACGCCTTCGCAGTTCGCTCCGTCGACGCATACGCCGCGCCGTCGCCTTTAACTCACCCTGATCCATCTCGCCCACAACTATACCATACCCGGACGCTCCGCGACAGAGCACGCACACCGGCCACAGACGCCGCGCCGGCCGACTCGCTCGCGCCGGCCGACCGGCGCCCCCGGCAGCCGGGATCACCCATTCAGTTCCCGCACCAGTCGGTGCGCCAACTCCTCGAGCTTCGCCGCCGAGGTGGTCTCGCAGCTCCAGACAACGATCGCCGACCAGCCGGCCGCCGCAAGCTCGCCTCGCACCCGTGCGTCGCGTTCGGTGTTGCGCTCGATCTTCGCCTGCCAGAACTCGCGATTCTTTGCCGGAAGCCTGCCGCGGTTGCAGTGGTGCCCGTGCCAGAAGCAGCCGTGGACAAACACCGCGGCGCGATACTTCGGAAGCACAATATCGGGCGTGCCCGGCAACTCGGCGCGATGCAGCCGAAACCGGTACCCGAGCCTATGGAGGAGCGATCTAACCAACAGCTCCGGCAGGGTGTCTCGATTCCTCACTCGAGACATGATCTCCCGCCGCTTTTGTTCCGTGAAGATGTCCATGGTGTTGTCCGTGCCGAGGTGTATCGCAGGTGCCCGCGGCTTCCCAGAGACGATAGAGTCGCTCGGCGATCGCTTTCGCGAGAAGCGGCGGTACCGCGTTTCCGATCTGTCGCGCAATCTCGATCTTCGTTCCCAGGAAGCGAAACGCGTCCGGGAACGACTGAAACCGCGCCGCCTCTCGATGCGTAATCGGGCGATGCTGCTCGGGGTGGAGGTAGCGCCCCTTCTCGGGCTTGAAGAACTCGGTGCGGATCGTGAACGCCGGCCGATCCCACCAGAGCCGCCCAAAGAGATCGGTGCCGCCCGATTTCTTTCTCATCCAGCACGCCGGGGTAAGCTCCGGTGCGCGCTTCTGCAGATCAACGCGGTTCATCCCCTGCTCCGGAATCGCCCGATAGCGCGCCACGCTTTTCGCGGTAGGGTTTCGCCCGAAATGCAGATCGAGCGGAGGAGCCGCCGTCTCACGAATCTCGGTTCCCTCCGGCGTCGGTAGGTCGCCGATAGCGTCTTGCACCGTGCGCCAGGCACCCGCGCCCGCAGGCTTCTCGTCGGGGCGGTAGTTCGTTTTCGGGGGAGGGAAAACCTCCGCCGGCTCGGCGTCCCTTGACCCCACAATCATCGCACGCCGCCGCGTTTGCGGCACCCCGTAATCGGCTGCAAGCAACACGCCCGACCACACCGCGAAGCCGCGAGACCCGGCCCACTCGAGAATCTCCTGATGCTCAAGCGACCCGAGCAGTTGCGGGACGTTTTCCATCACAAAGAGCCGCGCGCCGCTGCGGTCTATCACCTCCATAAACGGAATCCAGAGTTTCTTGCGAGGATCGTCGGTGCGCTGTTTGTTCAGCAGACTGAAGCCCTGACACGGCGGCCCGCCCACAACCAGCTCCGCGGGCGGAATCTGCGTGGCCGGATCGCGAAGAATATCGACGATATCCCCATGCCGACAGACCGGAGCGAAGTTCGCGTTATAGCTGCGCGCGGCATGCTCGTTGAAGTCGTTTGCCCAGACCGCGCGAAACGGATACTCGCTCAACCACTCAAACCCCACCGTAAGCCCACCGGCGCCCGAGAAGAGATCGATCATGCGCAGCTCTTGGTGATTCACGGTGCTGTTCTCCCATCAATCAACGGCTTTGCACTACCGATGAGGTGCAACCCCACCGGTGCAGGGGCAGATCAAACTCGACGATTCTCCTACGATACGTGTCTTACTCGCTGCTGTCCAGCATCTGTAGTGCATCATGGCAGACATCACGGCATGTTAAGGTTTTGACAATTTCCTGAAGGAACGGATGTGTTTTTTGGGCGGGGCCACCCTCGGCCACCCTCGGCGCCGGGAGCCACCCCGGCGGCGCCCCGGCAGGCGCCCCGGCAGGCGCCAAGCCGCCCGGCGGCGACTACAGAAGCTCGTCGTGGCCGCTGCGTTCTATCTGGGTGACGATATCGCGCACGAGCTGCGACGAGCCTTTGCGGCAGACGAGGACCATGCCGTTCTCAACCACTACCATGACGTTGTCCAGCCCGCAGACTGCGACCGGGAGCTCGGAGTGTACGTAGTTGTTGCGGCTTCCGGCCTGAAACACCGGCCCTTCGCCGGCTACGCTTGCGCCTGAGGAGTCGGTATTTGCCACTACCTTAGAAAGCTCGTCCCAGCTGCCGACGTCGGACCACTCGAACCTCGCTTCTACCATCGCGACGCGACGACTGCTTTCCATCACCGCGTAGTCTACCGAGATCTTCGGCATGCGG
>SLBH01000140.1 GCA_007126415.1 Spirochaetales bacterium | reverse complement strand
TTTTTCAAGGTTGCGCCAACCTCCGGCAACTCCACGAACACGATATCACCGAGACTATCTTGCGCGTAGTCGGAAATACCGCAAACAACAACGTCGCCGTCTTTGCGGGCCCATTCATGTGATTCAAGGTACTTAACATCCTTGTCAAACGTCATCTGTAACTCCTTGTTTAGGTGTATTTTTCTCTCGCCGAATCTATTTGTACGCCGGCTTGTACAGCGGACGCTTTACGACCACCGCGGCTTTGCGCTTTCCGCGGATATCAACCTCGAACTCGCTTCCAACCTTTGAGTAGGCGCTATCTACGAAAGCGTTTCCGGCATAGGCTTCGGCGCTGGGTGCGAACATGCCGGTGACGACGCTGCCGATCTTATCTCCGCCGGCGTAAATCTCGCAGCCTTCGCGCGGAACCCCGCGTTCGGTCAGCGTAAAGGTGCACAGCTTGCGCTCCGCGCCGACCTCTTTGCGCGCGAGGATTGCGTCACGCCCGATGAACTCGCTCTCGAGGTCGCACGCCCAGGTAAGCCGCGCCTCCACCGGAGTAACGTCGCGGCTAATCTCGTGGCCGTACAGCGCAAACCCGGGCTCGAACCGTAGACTGTCGCGCGCCGCCAGCCCGATCGGCTCAAGCCCCGCGCGGCCGGCGGCCCCGCAGCCGAGAATCGCATCCCATACCTTCTGCGCGGCCGAGGCGCTCATAAACAGCTCAACGCCGTCCTCACCGGTGTAGCCGGTGCGCCCAACCAAACACTGAACGCCGGCGATACTAGAGTCGGTCGCGCCGAAGCGCTCGATCTGCGAGACCGCCCCGTCGGTGACCTCATCCATGATCGCGATCGCCTCGGGGCCCTGCACCGCGAACATTGCGGTAGCCGGTGAAACGTCGGTAAGATCCACGTTGTAGCCTTCGCTGTGCTGCTCAAACCACGCGAAGTCGCTCTCGGTGTTCGCGGCGTTCACCACGATCCACCAGGTATCGGGCAGCCGGTAGACGAACAGATCGTCGAGCACTCCGCCGTCCGGCGCGCAGAGTAGTCCGTAGCGCGAAGAGCCGACCTCGATGCTCTCGATACTGCTTGAAACGAGCCGCTCGAGATAGGCGCAGGCGTCGGGACCGCGCACCTCAAACTGGCCCATATGCGAGATATCAAAGATGCCGGCCGCGGAGCGGACCTTGCGATGCTCGTGCAGCGCTCCGCCCGCATACTGTATCGGCATCTCCCAGCCGGCGAACGGAACCACCTTGGCACCATGCTGTATGTGCCATTCCCTTAACGGGGTGTGTCTTAGCGATGTCTCCATGCTTGGCAGTATACCCTATGATTCCGAGTAGGTACAAACCTAAATTCCGTGGTTTTTGCGCTCACTTCGCGCTCACTTCGCGCTCACGGATTTTTCTGTAATTTCTGCTGCGGCGCTTGACACGTTGCGGCGTTGGAGTTCCTGCCCCGACTCTCCACAGGGTTGTTCGCTCTTCTCCCGATTTTTCCCACAAGTTATCCACAAGGCTGTGCAAACTACACGGAAATACACGCAATGTAGCGCAGCGTCGGTAGTCGACCGAATCCGTGATAAACAGATGTTTAGGTGCGTTAATCTAGCACGGTGTGGCATTTTAATAGCGTTAATAGAGGTTTTAACGGATAAGGCGGGGCCACGCTTGGTGAACCGGGTAACACGAACCGAAAGCCGAGTGCGATACGCACCGGTAGGCATGGTCTCTACAAAAAGTTATCCACAGGTTATACACACCATGACGAATAGCTATTTTTTGTGGATCTCGAAACAGACGGGCTATCTACAACCTATGCAGCGCTTTAGAAGCTTGGCGAAACCCGCCGGGTTAATTAGCGGAGCCCGGCGGCAAGGTCGTCGCCGGAGCCGGTCGGCCTTTATTTGTTCTATTCGCTGTTGCGACGCCCGCCCCGGCGGCCCCGCCGGCGCCCGCCTCGGCGCGAACCGTTTCCGTCGTTGCGTTCGCCGTTACGCGTACCGTTTCCGCCCGCCGTGCCGCCCTCGCGGGATTTCTCGCCCGACGAGCCCGGCCCCGGCCCCGGCCCGCCTGCGCCGCGGTACGAAACCCGCACCTGTTTGTAGAGCCCTTCACCTTCGCTCGCGGTCTCAATATCGGCCACATTATTGAGCGTGGTGTGGATCAAGCGTCGCTCAAACGGGTTCATCGGCGCAAGCAGTTGCGAACGTCGGCTACGCTTCACTTCGTCGCCCACCTTCTCGGCAAGCCGCACGAGTCCTTCCTCACGACGCGAGCGGTATCCCTCGGTGTCGAGGATGATCTTGGTGTCGGCGGCGTCAAAGCGGCCGGCCACCACGTTTGCCACAAGCTGCAGCGCATCAAGCGTACGCCCTTTGCGACCGATGAGCACTCCCGAGTGTTCGGAATCGATCCGCAGCCCGAGCTTGCCGGTCTCGCGATATCCGATCACGACCTCGGCGCTGTAGCCCATCTTCTCGAGCGTGTTGCGGACAAAATCCACCATCGCGTGCTCAAAGTCGTTCTCCGGCGTGAGCGCCTGATGGCGTTGCGCCACACCGCCGGCGTGCTGCTCGGCCTGGGGATACTCGGCATCGAGCGCCTGCTCTCCGCCGTCGTCGTAGCCGTCTTCGCCATGTACATGCACGCGGATCGTCACCCGTTTATTGCGGTTGAACAGGCCCGATTTGTGCGTCTCTACCAACTCAATATCAAACTGATCTTGCTCCAGGCCGAGCGCGGCGACCGCGGTCTCGATCGCCTCTTGCTCGCTTCTGCCTTCAAACTCGTGTGTCATTCCGAAATCTCCGTTATCGCCGCTTATAGCGCTGCACGAGCGTTACCACCGTGTTAGGCGGTCGCGGCAGCCGCGCGCTTCTTCTTCACGATGATGTTCTCGGCCGCCATCAAGATGTTCGAGAAAATGAGGTAAACCAATAATCCCGAGGGTAGGTTGTAGAGCACAAAGAAGAACACGATCGGAAGCACGTACATCATCATCTTCATCTGGCTGTTTTGCGCCGCACCCGGCTGCTGCATGAACTTGCTCGCGACCATCTGCGTTGCAACGAAGATGACCGGCAAGAGTCGCAGATCGTTCCAGCCGAGGATCGGCAGCGTGAACTCGCCGAAGTTCAGGATCGAGTCCGGCGCCGAGAGGTCGGTGATCCAACCCGGGATGAAGGTGGCGCCGCGTAGATCGAAGTGGTTATTGAACAACCCGAACATAGCGATGAAGAACGGCAGCTGCAGCAGAATCGGGAGACATCCGCCGAGCGGGTTGATGCCTTCCTTCTTGTAAAGCGCCGCGGTCTCGGCGTTGAGCTTCTGCGGGTCGTTCTTGTACTTCTCGCGCAGTTCCTGAATCTTGGGGCTGAGCTCCTGCATGCGCGCCATAGAGTCGCGACTCTTGCGCGTGAGCGGCATCAGAAGCGCCTTCACAACGAGGGTGAGGATGATGATCGCGACGCCGAAGTTCGGAACCGCGCGATAGATAAGGTTGAGCGCCGCCTTGAGGGCGTCCTCGAGCCACCCCAGCATGAAGCGCGTTTCAACCATCTCCTCGAGCTCGAGATTGCT
>SLBH01000352.1 GCA_007126415.1 Spirochaetales bacterium | reverse complement strand
TGCCTCGGGCGCGGTGAGTTCCTTTAGGCGTGGGGCCACCGAGCGGCCGGAGCGCAACCCCGAGGTATACAACAAGCGATCACCGGACGTCATCAAGAGCTGATCCTCAACCGGAACAAAGATAGCTCCCTCCAGTAGCCGGCCGGCCTCCATGAGTGCGACCGAAACACCCCAGGTCGGCAGCCCCTGCGCGTACGCCGCGGTGCCGTCAATGGGGTCTACTACCCAGGTGACCCCCTCGAGCGCCTGCTGTAACTCGATCGATGACATGTGCAGCGCGCTTTCCTCGCCGATGAACGACGTTGCCGGCAGCGCTTCGAGCAAGCGGTCGTGTAGCAGCCGTTCAACGGCGCGGTCGGCCGAGGTGACCAATGAGTGGTCATGCTTCAACTCGCTGCTGAGCCGAGCCTGTTCCTGGAGCGCCCCCGCGCCGGCCTCACGCAACACAGCAATGATCGTTGTTTCGTTCCATCGAGAACTCGTCATAGTCCGGTAGTATACGATACTGGGCCCGGCTTGGCGAGCGCCCTCTGGACTGGTATAGTACCACGCATGATTACTCTACCCGTTGCCGGACGGTCCGAACAGTACAAGATTCAACCGTCGAAGATCATCGCGCTTGGTATGAACTACCACGAGCATATCGCCGAGAGCGACACGGTGCAGGTTCGGGGTTTCACCAAGGACCTACCGAGTGAGCCGATTCTGTTCCCTAAGACGCCGAACTGTCTCATCGGGCCGGATGAAGAGATCGTGCTGCCGAGTATCGTGGAGCGCTACGCTTTTGAGGAACCGCGCACCGATTACGAGGGTGAACTCGCGCTGATCATCTCGAGGCGCTGTCGTAACGTCGGTGTATCCGAGGCGTACGATTACATCCTCGGCTTCACCTGCATGAACGACGTAAGCCAGCGCAATATCCAAAACGGCGACCGCGGCGGGTGGTTCCGCGGAAAGTCGTTCGACACCTTCGGCCCGATCGGCCCGCGCATCGTGCCGGTCGATCAGATCGGTGATCCCCAGAGTCTCGCGATCGAGACGAGGCTCAACGGGGCGACTGTGCAGAAGGGGAATACCTCGCAGATGATCTTCCCGATAGCCGAAACCGTCGCATTCATCTCCGAGAACTTCACGCTCGAGCCCGGAGACATCATCCTCACCGGCACGCCGTCCGGGATCGGGCCGTTGCAACCGGGCGACGTGGTGGAGGTTGAGGTCGAGAAGATCGGCGTGCTGCGCAACCGAGTAGCCGCGCGGTCTAAATGAGCTCCTCGAGAATGTAGAACACGCTCTCGTCGGTGCCGAACACCATGAAGCGGCCCGCTATGACCGGTGCGCTCAGCACCGACCCTTCCAGTTCCATCTCCCAGACTCGGCTCCCATCACGCGCCGAAAGCGCGATCAATCGCGGCGGACGCTCGCGCTCCCCGCTTCTCACCGCGTCGAGGCCGAAGTAGACGCGGTCTCCCGCGACTGTGGGCGCCGAGGTCGTGACGGCGTCGAAGCTTCGCTCCCAGCGCAGCGATCCGTCGTCGGGGTCGAACGCCCGCACCACCGAGTCGCCGCTCGTGAATATGATGCGGTCCCGCCAGACCGCCGGCGCCATGTAGTCGAGCAGCTCAACGTTGTCT
This sequence comes from Spirochaetales bacterium, assembly GCA_007126415.1. Lineage (GTDB taxonomy): Bacteria > Spirochaetota > Spirochaetia > DSM-27196 > SLAA01 > B1Sed10-166. The sequence goes on along the minus strand of SLBH01000352.1, from coordinate 1,948 downwards.
CGGAACCGAGTCGTGGGATTTTCCGCAAAGCCCGGCGGCCAGCGCGACTGCTTGCGCGACTGCCAGAGAATGCTCCCGTCGTCGCGATCGAGCGCGTAGTAACCCATCTCCCAGAAGCCGCCGCTCGGAGCTCCGGTGGCCATGAACAAGCGCTCGCCGTCGATAGCGGGAAACGAGTACCACACCGCGTTCATTCGCATCGTGTCGAGCGTCCAGAGGTATTCTTCCGCGGCGAGGTCGTAGGCCGCGAGGCTGCGGGGATCGTGGGGCGGGCCGGGTGCGAAGTACATCACGTCGTCGTGCACCTGGAACGTGATGTAGTACCATATGGGGTTTGGAAGGCGCAGTCGTTCCTCACCGTCGAGCGAGACCGCGAAGGTGGCTCCGCCGTCGCTCGCGAACAGTACGCGATCCTCGTAGCGCGTCACCGAGGACTGCACCGGGCGGCCGGTGTTGAAACTCCAGGCCTTGCTGCCGTCCTCGCGGTTGAGGGCGTAGGCGCGGCCGTCGAGCGAGCCGAAATAGACGCGATCCTGATCGGCGTACGGGACGGCGTTGATCGGCGCGTCGGTACGGAACACCCAGCGCATGTAGCCGCTCTCGATATCGAGCGCGTAGAAGTTGCCGTCGCGCGAGCCGAAGTAGATGATGTCGTCCTTGATGACCGGTGGGTTGAACGACTCGAGACGATCGCCGTCGGCCTGCAGGTGCAGCTTCCAGCGTACGCCGAGCGGCGGCCGAATTGCGCGCTCGGTCGCGCCGCGCCCGCGATCGCCCCGGAACGTGATCCAGTCCGATTCGCCGCGGCAGCCGAGAAGCGCTGCGGCGAACGCGAGCAGAATTGCGAGGCGCAGGCCCGCGCTGCACAGGCGCACGGCGCGCAGGCGCGTAGTGCGGATGCGCGCGCTGTGCCTGCGTGTGGTGTGGATGCGCGCGGGGTTTCGGTTCGCGCCGTGCGGGCCCGCACGACCGGGGGTCGATCCGGCGCGCGTTGAACCGGGCGCTCGTGGAGCGGTCCGCATCACCATTGGTAGCGCAGCCCTCGTAAGCTCACGGCCGAGCGGATCCGTGTAGCCGGTCCGCGCGACAGCGCGCGCCGGAGCGCCTTGTGGTAGCGGCGCCACAACTCGGCGTGCGCCTCGGCGCGTACCGCGGTTTCCCAGCGCGTTCGGTACCGCAATCGCTCGTAGAGCTCCGCGAACTCGTGCAGTTCCGGCACGCGCGCGGCGAACTCGCGTGCCGTCTCGGACCGCCCCTTGAGCACGCCGCCGCCTGCGGCAAGGCGCAACAGCAGCAGCCGGTACAGCGCCTCCGCGCCGCGTGCCGACGGAGCCCGGGCAACGCGGCGAAGGTAGAGCTCGCGGAGGTGGCGATACGCGAGCGCGGCCGCCGCCCCTCCGGCGAGAAGCAGCGCCGCCGCCCGAGCGAGCAACGCCCACGGAATCGTAGGTGCCGGTGTGGTGGTAGGCTCGTCCTCGAGCATCGGAATGACGACATCGCGCAAGTTGGGATCGCCGAGGCCCACCGGCGGGATCGCGTGTGAGGTGGTCTCGAACTCCACCCAGCCGTAATCGGGCAGATACAGTTGCACCCAGGCGTGGCGATGCGCGGTGGTCACAAGATAGAGCTCGCTGGGGTGGTAGGCCTGCAACGGTTCAACACGGTCTCGTATCATCGCGAGGCCGCGGCGGTGCGACGGCGTCTGCAGCTCCTCGGCCGCGATGTAACCGGTGACTACCCGCGCCGGAATACCCGCTAAGCGGGCGAGGATCGCAGTGGTGTGCGAGAACTCTACACAGTCGCCGGTGCGATCGCTTTCGAGAAACCGCACCATATGGGCGATCGAGACATCATCGTCGTATCCGGCCTCGTACTGAAACTCGCGAAAGCTCCGAAGGATCGCGTCGATGCGCTGGTGATACGGAAGCGCATCGAGCGCATCGAGCGC
>SLBH01000294.1 GCA_007126415.1 Spirochaetales bacterium | reverse complement strand
TTCGATCTGTTCTACACCATCGAGGCGTTCCCAACCTACTTCGAGGGCGAAGACTGGAGCGACGGAACCGGCTTGTACTTGGCGCGCAAGCTGATTGCGAAACACGGTGGGTGGATGCAGGCGGCCAACGCGGTGAATTACATCGGCGACTCGCCGGAGACATTTACAAAGTTTACGGTGACGGTCCCGTACAAGCAAAGGAGTTCCTAACATGAGCGACACCATTCTCATCGTCGATGACTCGGTCTCGATGCGACAGATGACTTCCATGATTCTCAAGTCCGGCGGCTACGAGGTCCTTGAAGCCGCCGGCGGCGACGAAGCACTGAAACAGTTTTCAAACGACGTGAAGGTAGTGATTACCGATTACAACATGCCCGGCATGAACGGCGTAGAGCTGATTCGAACGATTCGCTCGGGGGCCACCAATAAGTCGGTACCGATCTTGATGCTCACGACCGAGAGTGAGGAAGCTAAGAAGAACGAAGGCCGTGATGCCGGAGCCACCGCCTGGATCACCAAGCCGTTTGAGAAAGAGACCTTACTCAAGACGATTAAGAAGATCTCGGGCGAGGTATCGTTTTAGCGATGCTCGAAACCGAGACGACAAGCGCAAACGGAGAGAACGTTGTTGCGCTGCGGGGCGAGTTATCGCTGGCCGAAACTAAGGCAATACGCGATGCGCTGCTTGCCGGGATGGACGGCGCGCGGACTGTTCGTGTCGACCTGCGCGAGGTTACCACGCTCGAGCTGCCCGGGCTACAGCTGTTGTACGCCGCGCGGGCCGAGGCGCTCAAACGCGGTGTCGGTCTGTTGTTCGATGCCGGAGACAACCAAGCGCGGCTTGAGCGCATGTGCGAGTTTGCGGGCCTTGCGGCGATCAGCGACGTAGCGCCTTCGGATCAGGAATAAGGAACTCGATGAGCCTATCTACCGATCCCTTGGAAACATTCCGAGAAGAAGCGAAGGAGCTGCTGGTAACCCTCGAGGAGAGCCTTATGGCGCTTGAGGAGGAACCGCAAGACCATGAGCTTATCGATACGGCGTTTCGCGCCCTTCATACAATCAAGGGCTCGGGCAACATGTTCGATCTCGACCGCCTGGTGGCGTTTGCGCACACCGTAGAAACAGTATTCGCTGCGCTTCGCGACGGTTCGCTTGAGCTCGACCGCCGGCTTACCGATCTGTCGTTGACCGCGAAAGACCATTTAGCCGATCTACTTGCCCTCGGTGACGGCTCAGACCCCGAGATCGAGCAGCGCGACCGCGAGCTAAGCTCAAGGTTCACGGCGTATTTGCCGGAAGGCGGCGCCGCCTCTGCCGAGTCGGGCGGCTCGGCAGAGGCGGATGTTGGTGAGGCTACGGCGCACGACGGACCCGGGGCGGGAGTCGCCGATGACGAGCTCAAGGACGAAGCGAAGGACTCCACATATCGGGTTATCCTCAAGCCGTCGCTCGAGACGTTCCGTATCGGCGGAAATCCGCTACTGTTGATCAGCGAGCTTCAGGAGCTCGGTCAGACGCTCGTCATGGGTTTTGTGGCCGATGTTCCGCCGCTCTCCGAGATCGATCCGGAGGGTTGTTACCTGCATTGGGACATTCTCGTGACCACCGCCGCCGGTGAGGACGCGGTTCGGGACGTGTTTTTGTTTGTAGACGGGGAGATCGATATTCGCGTTGTCGACGAGGGCGGCTTCTTCGATACCGATATCAACTATAAGCGCCTCGGCGAGATTCTTGTAGACCGTGGCGAGATCAAACCCGAGGATCTTGAACACGCGATTGGATCGAAAGACTACCTCGGCGATGTGTTGATCCGGTCGGGCTATGTGACGCAGGAGCAGGTGCAGTCCGCGCTCAGCGAGCAGAACTACGTGCGCAAGATGCGTGAGACCCGACGGCAAACCGAGAGCAGCTCCACGATCAAGGTACAGACCGAGAAGCTCGATGAGCTCGTCAATCTCGTCGGCGAGTTTGTGTCGTTGCACGCAAACATCGCGATGCTTGCCGAACAGAAAGGCGATCAGGACGTTCGTTCGGCCGCCGAGCAGATGGAAGGATTGATCAGGCAGGTGCGCGATCTCTCGATAGACCTCCATATGGTGCCGGTGGACCTGTTGTTCAGCGGGTTTCGGCGGCTGGTGCGCGATCTCTGCGCCGACCTCGGTAAGGATGTGCACCTCGAGTTGGAAGGAACCGAGACCGAACTCGACAAGAATGTCGTAGACGCGCTCAAGGATCCGCTCCTGCATCTGATTCGAAACAGCATAGATCACGGCATCGAGACGCCGGAGGAGCGCAGCGCCGCCGGTAAGGAGCGAGCCGGGCGCCTTAAGCTTTCGGCGTACTACGCCGGTGCGCATGTGGTAATCGAGATAGACGACGACGGCGCGGGGCTGAACGCCGAACGTATTCGCGCCAAGGCGGTAGACAGGGGTTTGATCTCGGCCGAGCTCGAGCTCAGCGAGAGCGAGATTCAGGGGTTGATCTTCGAGCCCGGCTTCTCCACCGCCGAGAACGCAACCAATGTATCGGGCCGCGGCGTCGGTATGGATGTGGTCAAGCGCAATATCGAGAATCTCGGCGGGAGCATTCGGGTGCGTTCGCAGCAAGGTGTCGGGACGAACATGAAGATTCGCATTCCTCTCACGCTCGCGATTGTCGAAGGCTTGCTCGCGCGCATCGGAGACGGCATGTACTTGATCAATCTCGCCTATATCGTCGAGTGTCTTGAACTCGCGGATGTCGTCGACGACAGTGGCGATCAAATCATCGATTTTCGTGGTGAGATCGTACCATATCTCGACCTGAGACGATTTTTTCGCCTCGAGGCCTCCGAGAACGGCGGCGGGCAGGTGGTTGTGGTTGCTATCGACGACCGGAAGGTGGGACTAGTGGTGGACGGAATCCTCGATAAGTATCAGAGCGTCATTAAGTCGCTCGGCAAAGTCTATGAGCGCGCGCAGGGCGTATCGGGTGCAATCATTCTCGGCGACGGGCGCCCGGCGCTGATGCTGGATGTCGACCGGCTGGCGCGTGTAACGCGCGAGGAGCTGCGCTAATGGATGGAGGAACCGGAAGCCGGGCCGCGGTGAACGCCGAGGAGCTGGTCGCGCATATCGAAGAGGATCGCGAGAAATACCTTGTCTTTCGAGTCGCGGACGAGTTGTACGCGATCACGGTGTCGGCGGTGGAGGAGGTGGTCGACGCAATGCCGGTCACCTACGTACCGCGCTCACCCGCGTTCTTGCGCGGTATCATCAATCTGCGGGGTCGCATTATCCCGGTGCTGGACTTGCGGGCGCGACTCGCGCTCGAACAGCACGAGCAGGACCAAGACAGCTGTTTCATGGTCGTTCGGTTCGAGCTCGGCGATCGCGAGGTGGCCCTTGCGGTAGTGCTCGATGCGGTCGAGGGCGTGCTCGACCTCTCACCCGATCAGATCGATCCACGTAGCTCGATCGGGGGCCGCGCCGAGGAAGCGATCGTTGCCGGACTCGCGCGCGACGGTGAGCGCATTCTCTTGCTGGTTGACCCTCGGCAGCTCCTGACCGAGGAACTGCTCGAGGCCGCGTTCGCAGCCGTCTGA
>SLBH01000282.1 GCA_007126415.1 Spirochaetales bacterium | reverse complement strand
TATCTCAACGTAGAGAGCGTGCGGGAGCTCCTGTCGCGTCTGCAGCACCGCCTGCTCGCGGATCAGCTCCGCGACGCGGAACTCGGGGTCTTGGTCGGTATAGAACTCCTCGGGGTACAACGCCTCACCGTCAGGAAGCAACTCCAGCACCGCGTCGCGTAGCTCGGCGAGCCCTTCGCCGCGCACCGCCGAGGTTTGAAGCTGCGTTGCGTTCGGGAGTTCGGCCGCGATAAGCTCCTCGTGCGCCGGCCCTCCGGCCGAGCGCGGGAGGTCGGCCTTGTTGAGGCATACCACCACCGGCAGCCCGGTTTGCCTGACCAGCCCTGCGACGAACTCCTCCTCACGCCCCACCGGGCGGGAAAGATCCAAGACGTAGAGTACTCCATCAACCTCCTCGAGCCCCCCAATCACGAGCTCGCGCATGTGGCGATTGAAGCGTTTACGCGAGTTATGCAAGCCGGGTGTGTCGAGAAAAACCGCTTGGCCCCGCTCGGTAGTGATGATTCCGCGGATCTTGTTGCGCGTAGTTTGCGGCGTGGGCGATACGATCGCGACCTTGTGTCCGCATAGCGCGTTTATGAGACTGGATTTACCGGTGGACGGACGCCCGACCACAACGACGAAGCCTGATTTGAACCCGCCTTCTTTCATCGCGAGGTAATTCCTAGTATATTAGCGCCTATAACGCAATACCGATGCAACAAGGGAGCAGTCTACTATGCAAAACCGAGTGAGGTCTACGATTAGGGCCACCGATGAGGATACGCAGGATCAAGACAACGAGCGCGCCGGCGAGATGCTTGTGCAGAAGATGCTCAAGACACGCACCATTCTCGTCTCCGGCGAGATCAACAAGAGTCTTGCGGAGCGCGTCGTTCGTCAGTTGTTTCTCTTGGAGGACGCCGGCGATGACCCGGTGCGGGTTTTCATCGATTCACCGGGAGGCGACGCCGATGCCGGGTACGCGATCTTCGATATGCTGCGCTTCATCACGCCTCCGGTTTACACCGTCGGCATGGGGCTGGTCGCCAGCGCCGGTGCGTTGATCTTGCTCGCAGCCGAGAAGGAACACCGCTTCGGCTTGCCGAACTCGCACTACTTGATTCACCAACCGAGCTCGGGAATGCGCGGTGTCGCCACCGATATCGAGATTCACGCCCGCGAGATCGAGCGCACGCGCGAGCGTATCAATGTCTTGATCGCGGAAGAGACCGGGCAAGATCTGGAGAAGGTCGCGAAAGACACCGACCGCGATTTCTGGATGGGCTCCGATGAGGCCAAGGAGTACGGCTTGATTAACCGTATCGTCGCGAGAAGAGCGGAGATCGAGGAATGAACGAGCCGCGGATGCCGGCCGACGAGGCGGTTCCGTTCGCCGGGCTCGAGGAGCTGGACCTCCCGCGTCACGTGCGGTACCACCGCGGCAAGGTTCGTGACGTGGTGGTGCTCGAGGACCACCTGCTCATCACCTGCAGCGACCGCGTCTCGGCGTTCGACCGCGTGCTCGACCTCGTTCCGGATAAGGGCGAGGTTCTCTCGCGTCTCTCGAGCTTCTGGTTTGAGCGCACCGCCGAGATCATCGAGAATCATGTCGTGCGCGAGGTCACCGGGCGTAGCTCGCTGGTGAAGCGCTGCAAGCCGTTGCCGGTTGAGGTGGTAATGCGGGGTTACCTCACCGGATCGGCCTGGCGCGATTATCGCGCCGGCAAGCCGGTTTCGGGCGTCCGCTTGCCGGACGGGCTTCGAATGAACGACCGCCTCCCGGAGCCGATTCTCACTCCCTCCACCAAGGAGCAGCACGGCGCGCACGATCGTCCGATCTCGCGTGAGGAGCTGTTGAGCTCGGGTTTGGTGGAAAATAGTGTCTGGCAACAGCTCGAGCAGGCCGCGAAGCAGCTGTTCGCTGCCGGAACGCGGTATGCCGCCGAGCGCGGACTGATACTGGTGGACACCAAGTACGAGTTTGGGCTGCTTGACGGCAAACTGGTCTTGATCGATGAGCTGCACACGCCCGATTCGTCGCGCTACTGGTGCTCCGAGAGCTATGAGTCTCTCCTGGAAGCCGGAGAGCCCCAGCAGATGCTCGACAAAGAATACCTGCGCGCCTGGCTGATGGAGCGGGGGTTTCAAGGCGACGGCGAGGCACCTCCAATCCCCCCCGAGGTCATCGCGGAGCTCAGCCGACGATACCGTAGCGTCTACGAGCGACTGACCGGAGAGAAATTTGCCCCAATTTCGCGCTCAAGCGAAGCAGAACGCGCCGCAATCCTGTCTTTACTAGATGAGGGGGCATAACCGAGCTTCCTCGTCCAGGGAGGTGCGGTATGCAAACACTGCGAACGGCGGTTTCGGCTTTCTTGAGTGTAACGGTCTTGGGGGCGCTGCCGGCGCTTCTGGCGCTTTCGGCTTGTGAGCTTCTCGACGTCGGCGGCTCCGGCGTAACCGGCGTCACCGTGATGAACTACAACGTCGAGAATCTGTTCGACGATGTCTCGGACGGCACCGAGTTTCGCGGTTTCGACCCTGCTCACGACGACTGGGACACGCGTAGTTATCACGCTAAGCTCGACAACATCGCGGCGGTGGTGGAGGCCGCGGTTTCCGGCGGGCCGGATATTCTTGCGCTCCAAGAGATCGAGAATGCCCGTGCCTTGCAGACCTTGGCCGATGAGTATCTGGGACGCTTCGGGTACGACGAGGCAGTCATGGTGCAGGTGCCCGGAATTGCGTTCAATGTGGCGCTGCTGTCTCGGTTTCCGGTGCGCCGGGTGGCTTCGCATCGGTTGCGCCCCGATCCTCCGGCACGGCTGCGGAACATCCTTGAGGTTGAGCTCGCGGTGGACGGTCAGCGCTTGATCGTGTTCGTGAATCACTGGAAATCGAAGCACGGCGGGGGAGCCGAGGTCACCGAGCCGTTGCGCGTCGCGGCCGCGGAGCTGCTTCGACTGCGCCTCTTCGAGCTGCTTTCGCAAGATTCCCAGGCGCAGATCATCGTGCTCGGGGATCTAAACCTGAGCTACGACGAGTACCGACGCGTTGAGAAAGCCTATCAGACCGCTCTCATTCCAAAGAGCGCCGCATACCCGCAGGAGTATCACCGCTCGAGTCTATTCGTAACCGACGAGGCGGCTCGCGCCGGTATACGCGGCGATAAGGTGGTTCTCTACACTCCATGGAAGGGCGCGGACGAGCGCGGGAGTTATGTCCATCAGCAAGACTGGTATACCATCGATCACATGCTGTTCAGCCCGGCGATGCTGAGCTCCGACGGGCTCGAACTGAAGAGCTTCTCGGTTGTAAAGGAGGAGTTCATGCTGAACCGTTTTGGAGAGCCGCTGCGTTGGGATGCTGCAACGCGCAGCGGTTTCTCAGACCACCTGCCGTTGCTCGCACGCCTGCGAAAGCACTGAGGAGCGGCGCGGCCGGCACTCCCGAAATACACGAAGCTGTGGTGCCGCCGCTGTGGTGCCGTTCGGTCTACCACAGCTCGAGTGCGCGCATGCGCTGTTCCAGCTCGCTCTCCCAGCCCCGGTTGGCTCGCGGATTTGCCGGGCTTGGGTGCAGCAGTTCGGCGACCTCCGGCGCCGACTC
>SLBH01000385.1 GCA_007126415.1 Spirochaetales bacterium | reverse complement strand
CATGCGGCGGCCGCTTACCGAGTCGGAGAGGTCGATGTTGTGCTCGGCGTTGTAGCGCTCGATCTGTTCTTTGCGCTCGTCGAGGTAATCCCGGATACGAGAGAAGCGTCGGAAACGTTCGAACATCTCCTCGTCGAGAAATCTCACCGAGCGCATGTCTATGTTTATCGCGCGCTTGATGCGCCTGCCCCCGCTCTCGGTCATGCCGCGCCAGTTGCGGAAACTGTCGGAAACCAGCGCGTAGATCGGGATCGTGGTGATCGTCTTGTCCCAGTTCTGCACCTTGATCGTCTGCAAAGTCATGTCGACTACCACGCCGTCGGCCTCGTACTTCTGCATCTCGATCCAGTCGCCGATCTGCACCATGTTGTTGGCCGAAAGCTGAATGCCCGAGACGAACCCGAGAATCGGGTCGCGGAACACGAGCAGCAGCACCGCGCTCAGCGCGCCCAGTCCGCTGAGGATACCGAGCGGCGACTGGTCTACGAGCGTGGTTAGCGCAAGAACGGCAGCAACGAGAAACAGCACCACTTTTGCGAGCTGCAGTATGCCCTTGATCGGGCGTTGGCGGGCGAACTCGTGGTGCTCGCGGTAGAGATCTCCCGCAACGTCCAAGCCGGCGTCGAGCGCGAGCGCGATCACCACAATCATCCAAACCTCGGCGATACGCCGAATCGTGAGCACAACCCACGGTACCTCGGGCGCGATCAGCGGTGCGCTGAGGTACAAAATCAGCCCCGGTACCACGCGCGAGAGGTGTACCAGCACGCCGTGCTCAACGATCCTGTTGTCCCAGGTGACACGTGAACGCAGCGCGAGCCGGTGTAACGCGCGTACGATTAATCGCCGGACCACGAAGTTCGCAACCCACGCCACCGCCAGGACGGCAATGACTACGGCCACGCGCTCCGCGGCGAGCGCAAGCGGTGCCGAGAGTTCCCGACTTGCCAGCCACCGCGAGATGAACAGATCGGTATCGCCCCAGTCAAACACACCCGCACTATAGCACGAGTGTGGTAAACGACACACGCCTGACCTATAATGTATAGAGGTATGGCCGGATTCTTGGATCGCGCCAAACAATGGCGCCTCGACAGGAAAGATGCAAAAGCCTCCTCGAGTGTTCGCGATACGGCGAAGCCCCTTACTACGGACGAAACAGAGACGTTTCCGGAAGAAGAAAGGCGCGGCATTCTCGCCGAGATCGATCAAATCGTATCCGAGAATAAGAAGGCCCTCACGCCGGAGAGGCTATTTGTCGATACCGGGCGCATCGGCGTTCGCTTTCCGCTCCTGGTGAACGTAATCGCTTTGTTGGTTCTGGTCGCAGGAATCTACGTAATGTTGCAGCTCTATCGCGAAGAGGAGCAGGCGGTACGCACCGGCGGCGGGATCGTGCTAACTACTGAGAGCCGCTTGATTTCGGAGCTACAACGGCAGACCGACGAGCAGTTGCAGCGGAAAGAACAAGAGATATCGGCTATACAAGCACAACTCGCCGAGGTGCAGTCGGAGCGGATCGCCATCGAAACTGAAATAGATCAACGAGTTCGTGAGCTCGAGCGTGAGCTCCGAGACGAACTCGATGCGGAGTTGCAAGCCGAGCGCCGGCGTCTGATCAACGAAGGCTTCTCAGATGAAGAGATCGAGCAGCTATTGCGAGATTTCGAGCGCCGGCGTTTGGTCGAGCTGCGTGTCGAGGTTGATGCGTACCGTGTGGCGCTCGAGCGAGAACAGCAGGAGAGCGCGAACGCGTTGGCACGGCTTGAGATGGAGCTGTCACAGCGCTTGGAGGACAGTCGCCGAGAGCGCGCCGCACTTGAAGAGGATGCACGGAGGCGGGTGAGCGAGCTCCGGCATCGCTACGAGCAGCAGCTGGAAAGCCGCAGCGAAGAAGTCGCGCGGGCGCGGGCGCGGTTATCTGAGCTTCAGGAGCTGCAGGAGTCGCAACTCGCGGTGCAGCATCAGATCGCGGGTTACTATCAGCGCATTCGTAGTGCCGTTGTCGACCGTGACTATGCAGATGCTTCGATGGTGATCAACCGGCTTCGCGATTTTCTGGAACAAGAGAGCGTGCGGTCGCTTCCAATGATGGAAACCCGGTACGAGGCTGAACGCTACATTCTAGAGTCTCTCGCTCGTCTCGTGGAGCCGCAGATCGGAGCTGGCGATGAAGACGGCGAGCAGTTGTTGGCACGGGCGCAGCGAATGACCGAGGTTTCGCGGTTACTCGAAGCGGCTGCTCGTGAGCGCGAGGAAGGAGCCCTCGAGAGGGCGGAATCGCTCTCGCTGGCAGCATTCGAGTTGCTTCCTCACGGAGTGAGTCTGCACGAGTTTCTTGCTGGGCCCGACCACGAAACTGTTATAGAGCAGGTCCGCCGGGAGTTCGATCTGCTTATGGAGACACGCGTGGCGGAGCTTGCAAGCGAGTACGGGCAGGAGATCGCGGGATTAGAACTGGAGATGACGCGGGTTGAAGAGACACGCGATCAGGCTCTTGCAGCGCTCGAAGAGGCCGAAGCGGTCGCGCAACGCGCCGCCGCGCAGCGTATCGCTGAGTCGCGAGCGGTTGTTCCTGAAGCTGACCCGGATCTACGAGCGGAGCTGTTGCGCTTGAGGCGAATAGAGCAGGAACTCACCGATCTAAGATCTTTGTACGCAGAGTTTCGCGAGAAAGAAGCGCAGCTCGTACTCGACGGAGAGGACCCCTTCGCCTTGGTGGAAGGGAAGCTGTTACTCGACTCGTTTCTCGGCTCGAGTGGTGTCCAGGAGCTGTTCCCGGATCTTGATGGGCGTATCCGTCGTTATGACCAAGCCTTTCAAGCCACCGGCAGACGTGCGGCGATACTCGACACGTTAGACATTGTATATACTCTTGCGGAGTATACCGATGAAGCTGAAAGGCGTGCGTATCTCTTGGAGGAACGTAGTCGTACTGCCGATCCGCATTTGGGAGAGTTTCTCGACGAGCTCGTGGCGTTGGTAGACAGCCCCTGATTGCGTCAGTGCTGCCAGCGGAGCCCCAAACGAAACGAAGTCGTGGAGAGTATCCAGGAAGGCTCGGCATCGGCAATCACGACGAAATCTTCGTCCGAGCTTCCGTGGGTCCGTTGGAGATCAACCGCCCCCGGCAACTGCCGCATCAAGATCTCGGGGTACTCGGTTCGGTACAACGAAGGTCGCCATTCCAGAAAAAAACGCAACCGCCGACTGGGACGGTTCTCAACTCCGACGGTGCAGAGCAGTCCCCAGGGAGCTACCGGGTCACCGCCGAGGTAATGGCGGGTGTGGATCAGACGTTTTAGCGCTCCGGTTGCTACGTACGCGCGAAACCGGTTATAGGGCGAGTGAAGATAGCTCCCAAGTTGCAGATTGAAGGCCGTCATGTCCTCACTGAAGAAGATCTTGCCGTCTTCCTCAGCGGGGCCCCGGTCATCTCCGGCGAATGGTGAGACGCCGAGCAGATAGCTCGTGAATCCGCCGCGGATGAACGCGTAGTCGCCGGCAATGCGGCGCGATACTTCAACCGAAGGATACGAAGCTTCGCTCAATCCCAGGTCCCACGAGTAAGCCGACCGCGGCCGTTGCTCGAGCT
>SLBH01000001.1 GCA_007126415.1 Spirochaetales bacterium | reverse complement strand
TTACTTGACCTCACGATGCCGGTAATGGACGGATTCGAGGCGCTCCCGAAGATGAAGCAACTCGCCCCCGAAACCCCGATTGTGGTGTTGACCGCCGATGTACAGCAACGCACCGTCGATCGCATCACCGAGCTCGGTGCAGATCTCTTTCTCAAGAAACCGCCCAAGAAGCAGCTCTTGCTCGAAGCGGTCGAGCGTTTCTTAGGAAAATAGTCCCATGAACAACACCTTCACCGCGTTGGAAATCGACACGCTTCAAGAGGTCATGAACATGGCGTTCGGCAGCGCCGCCGCAGACCTCGCCGAGGTGGTGGATGTATTTGTACAGCTCAACGCGCCCGACGTGCAGGTAATGCGGCTCGACGATCTCGAGTCTCACCTCGTTGCGCAGATTCCCGACTACGAGCGCGCCCGCGTCGTGGAACAGCACTTTCGTGGAGAAAGCGACGGCGTTGCGTTGTTGGTATTTCCCCACGGGGCGGAGCATCAACTCGTGTCGCTGTTTCAATCCGACAGCACCGAGATACTCGAGTCCGATACGATTCTTGAGCTCGAGAAAGAGATCTTGATGGAGATCGGCAATATTCTCATCGGCGCAACCGTAGGGCGCTTGTTCGACCTTCTCAACCGCCGGATCGGGTACCTCCCGCCGCGCACCACCGACGGCTATGCGGTGGCCGAGCTCATCAATAAAGGCTTGTTCGCCGGCGACGATTACGCGATCACGGTGCAGACGCGTTTTGATTTCGAAGACCGCGCAGTATCCGGAAGACTGTTCATCATCAATCGCCAACAATCGGCTCAACAGCTCAAATCGGCTCTGGCTGAGTTCTGGAGTAGCCTTGAATGAACGATGATCAGGTCCTCGATACGCTTCCGATCGGACTAGTCGTGCTTGATCGAAGCTACCGAGTGCGCCGCTGGAACCACTGGATGGTTATGCAAAGCGGCCTGTCGCAGCAAACAGTCCTCGAATGCAGCGTCTTCAACTACTACCCGGAGCTCAACAAGCCCAGTTTCCTACGAGCATGCAAGACGGTATTCACGTTCGGCAACGTAGTCTATCTCTCCCAGAAGCTACACCGTTTCCTGTTCCCGTTCGAGTTGCCCGCCAATCATACCTCCGGGTTAACGCATATGCAGCAGAGCTGCACGATGTCGCCGGTGCGAGGCGACGACGGTCACCCCCAACAGGTCGCGATCACGATACAAGACGTAACCGACAGTGTGATTCTTGAACGCAGGCTGCGAGCGGTCAACAACATAGATGAACTCACCGGTGCCTACAATCGGCGCTACTTCAGCGCGCGCTTACGCGAGGAAATAGAGCGCCACCGCCGCTACAATCATCGCTTGAGCCTGGTTATCTTCGACCTCGACCACTTCAAGCAAACCAACGACAGCATCGGACACCTCGCCGGAGATCATGCGTTGATCGAGATCCGGAAGCTCGCGGAGGAGCAACTGCGCGACATCGATGTGCTCGCGCGTTTCGGCGGTGAAGAGTTCGTTTTTCTGCTACCCGAAACCGGACGCGAGGCGGCGCGAGGGACCGCCGAGCGCCTTCGGTCGGAGATCGAGCGGTTCAGCCTAACCTGGAGAGAACGGGCGTTTCGGGTCACCGCCAGTTTCGGCGTTGCCGAGCTCAATCACGGAATGGGCGGCGAGACCGACCTGCTCGAAGCGGCCGATCAAGCGTTGTACGTGGCCAAGCAGAAGCGAAACGCCGTGAGCGTCGCCGGCAACAGCGGATAGTCCCCTACCTGCCACGCAAACCTATACGCACACCCTCCACCGGACGCTGCGCCACCGTCGCCGTAATGGTAGACCGGAAACACACATGAACTCCCGTCTGCTTCTCGCCGGGCACCCTGAACCGAAACCGAGAACCATACCGACGTTCAGCGTTTACGAAATCCGACCGTAATTAACCCGACCACCGCCCCGATTCCACCCGCGAGCAATACGTTGCGCCGTGCGTGGTTTATGCCGCGCAGCTCGCGCGAAACGTCGTCAAAGAATCCTTGTGAGGGGGACAGGAGCTCACCGAGCGCCACATAATCACCCCCAATTCTCCCGAACAGCAGGTACCCAATCATTAACCCGATAGCCGCAAAAACCAGAACAACCGTGAGCAGTCGTCTCATGCAATCTTTCCTCTTGTGATTCCATTATGCCACGAAATTATAGGAAAACAAGCCGGTTTGACCCGTATCGTCCGGTGGTGTAGTATCCGATCACAGGAGAGGATGAAACCGATATGAAACGAAAACTTAACTTTTACGCCGGTCCGTCGACCCTGCCGGTGCCGGTACTCGAGGAAATTCAGCGCGAGATCGTTGATTACAAAGGCCACGGTCTCTCTATCATCGAAACCAGCCACCGTAGCAAAGAGTACGACGCGGTCCACCACGAGGCAATCGCGAACATTCGCGAGCTCCTCGAGGTGCCGGAGAACTACTACATTCTCCTGCTCGGCGGTGGCGCCTCGCTGCAGTTTGGCATGCTTCCGTTGAACCTTCTGCATTTCGCCGGTGAAGACGCCTGCGCCGACTACGTCGTCAGCGGTTCCTGGGCTAAGAAGGCATTCGGCGACGCCAAGAAGCTCGGAACCGCAAACGCCGTATTCGACGGCAAAGAACAGAACTACATGACGCTGCCCTCGGCCTCCGAGATCAAACCGTCGCCGGGGTCACGGTACCTGCATATCACCTCGAACGAAACGATCGGCGGGCTGCAGTTTCAGGACTGGCCGGACACCGGCGAGGTACCCTTAGTAGCCGATATGTCGAGCGACATCATGAGTCGCGGTATTCCGGTCGATCGTTTCGGCGTCATTTACGCGGGCGCGCAGAAGAACCTTGGACCGGCCGGAGTCACGGTTGTGATCATCAGAAAAGACATTGCCGAAGCGGCGCCGGAGCACCTGCCCGATTACTTGAGCTACCGCGTCCATGCCGAGAAGGACTCGCTGTTCAACACACCGCCGGTGTTCTCGGTGTACGCACTTAACCTCGTGCTGCGCTACTTGAAGCAACACGGCGGCGTAGCACCGCTCGAGGAAGCCGCTCGGCAAAAGGCCGACCTCCTCTATCAAGCAATCGAGGAGAGCAACGGCTTCTATCGCTGCCCGGTCGATGAACAGTATCGGTCGCGCATGAATGTGGTGTTTCGAATCGCCGATGAGTCGCTCGAGCCGGTCTTCCTCGAAGAGGCGGCCAAACACGACATGGTTGGGCTGAAAGGACATCGTAGCGTCGGCGGCCTGCGCGCCTCGATCTATAACGCGATGCCGATATCGGGTGTAGAGGCGCTCGCAACCCTAATGCGCTCGTTCGCGTCCCGACGCTCCTGAACCGGCCGCCGTACAGTCCGGGCCGCACAATTGTTTTGACAGGAGTTGCCCCCGGGGCTATACTAAGAGAGTAGTATTCGCTAGCGGAGGTACCTATGGATGCCCCACCGGTTGGTTGGGGCCGGGCGAGAGGCCCGGCTATAGAACAAAACCTTCAAACCCAGGCACAACGTGCCAACGTTTCGTGAAGTAATCCATTGGAAATTCACAAAGCCGGTAGTTAGTACCGGCTTTTTTTATGTC
>SLBH01000078.1 GCA_007126415.1 Spirochaetales bacterium | reverse complement strand
CGTGTGCGGTTGTCGCCCAAAACTTTGAGGTTCCGTACAAAGTTGCGCGCATACGCAGCTTTGAGTACTCCGAATCGATCACCCAACACCGCGGCTTCATGGGCGTCGACTGGGTGGTAACGCCCGAAACCGAGACCGCGCAGGCCGTGATTCGCAGCATCGAGCACGGCGCAACCAGCGACGTAATGGTGTTCGAGCACTCAGACGTTCAGATCCGCAGCTTCACCGTGGAAGCAGGCTCGGAGTTCGCAGACCGCACCTTGCTCGAAACCGGAAGCCTAATCCCGGCTTCGTTTCTCGTTGTGGTTGTATTGCGCGAAAACGCCTACATCATACCCTCCGGCGAGACCCGCATCCGACAAGGAGATGTGCTCTACGTTGTGACAACGAAAAGCGGATTCGAGCTGCTGTTCGATGCGCTCGGCAAGCAGCGCCGCGAGCTACACCGGATCGTGCTTGTAGGCGGCGGGAGAATCGCGACGCAGGTGCTCAACCACCTCTATCGACACGGGCCTGCAGATCACTACCACGCGAGGCGTCCGGGTTTCCGGGCTCGCCGTGAGCCGGAGATCAAGGTCATTGAGCGTGATAAGGAGAAGAGCCGCCGTATCGCCGAGCGTTTTCCCAAAGCGGTGGTCATAAACGCCGACATCGCCGAGGACGACCTGTTTGAGGAGGAGCGCCTTGGATTGGCCGACGTATTGGTAGCGACAACCGAGAACCAAGAGCTGAACATGGTGACCGCGGTATACGCGAAGTCCCGCGGGATCCCCCGCTCGATCGTCCTGGTCGGCAAAGCAAACTATATTAAGATCGCATCGAATCTCGGCATCGACGCCTCGGTCAGCCTCAAGAACGCGACGGTAGACTCGGTCCTGCGCTTTATTCGTGGGCGCAGCAACGTAAGCACCGTGTACAGCATCTTCGACGGTGCGTTGGAGGTAATCGAGCTCCCGGTGCACCCCGAAAGTAAAGCGGCCGGAGCGCGTATACAGGATCTGCCGCTTCCGAAGGACTCTCTGGTGGTTGCACTCATCCGCGCCGGGGAGCACCTGGTACCCCGCGGTGACCGCGTGATTCAGGCCGATGACCAAGTGATCGCGATCGCGACCAGCGCGCAGATCGACCGCGTGCAGCGTTTCTTCACCCGATAGCCATGAATCTCAAGCTTGTCGCTCGAATTGTCGCAATTTTGCTGCTCGTGGTCTCGAGCTTCATGCTACTCCCGGTGTTTGTCGCGATCTATTACCGAGAGTACGAGCTCATCCCAAGCTTCCTCGCTACTATCTTGTCCACGGCAACGCTAACACTCACGGCGTTCGCGGTCACCGGCCCGAGCGACCGACAGCTTGGTACGCGCGACGGATTCTTGATGGTCACGCTCAGCTGGCTTGGTTCGGCGGCGATCGGCGCCGCGCCGTTTTATCTCTCCGGGTCCATCCCACGCTATACCGACGCGTTTTTCGAAACTATGTCGGGGTTCTCCACCACCGGCGCCACGATCTTGACCGAAATCGAGGCACTGCCGTACGCGATTCTGTTCTGGCGTTCGCTCACGCATTGGCTCGGAGGCATGGGCATCATCGTGCTAACCGTCGCGATCTTTCCGATCCTCGGAGTCGGCGGTTTGCAGCTGATCAAGGCCGAGGTCCCCGGCCCAACGGTCGACAAAATAACGCCGAAGATTACCGAGACCGCAAAGACGCTCTGGTTGATCTATCTCGTCTTGACGGTCGCGCAAACGCTTCTGCTGATGCTCGGCGGACTCAGCCTGTTTGAGGGCCTTACACACACCTTTGGAACGCTCGCAACCGGCGGTTTCCACGTCAAGAACGCGAGCGTCGGGCATTACGGCTCGAGTTACATCAATGTGGTCACAACGGTGTTCATGCTGATGGCGGGGGTGAACTTCATTCTGTACTTCAAGACCGTCACCGGGCGCGTGCGCTCGGTGACCGGCGACAGCGAGCTCAAGGCATATCTTGCGATCTTTGCCGCTACCGCGCTCGCGATCTCGGCGGCGCTCCGGATGCAGAATACCTATGGGGATTTTCTCACGAGCCTCGAGCACGGTGCCTTTCAGGCGGCAAGCATTCTCACGACTACCGGCTTCGTTACGGCCGATTTTGAGCTCTGGCCGCCGCTCGCGAAGGCGCTGCTGCTGATGTTGATGTTCTTCGGCGGCTGCTCGGGTAGCACCGGAGGCGGAGTGAAGATCGTGCGGATCTTAACTCTGGTGAAGTTAGGTCTCTCCGAGATGAAGTATTTGCTCCACCCGCGCGGCGTGTTCAGCGTGCGCCTGAGTGGACTGCCGGTTCCCAAGAACGCGATCTACGCCCTGGCCGGTTTTCTGGTGCTGTACCTGATGAGCCTCCTCGTTACTACCGTAGTGGTGAGCTCGTCGGGGGTAGATATTCTGAGTGCCTTTGCTACTGCGCTGGTGACTCTTGGGAACATCGGACCGGGGTTCGGAGTTGTTGGAGCAACCGAGAACTACGCGCATTACCCGGACTACGTGAAATGGTTTCTCAGCGTCGTGATGATGATGGGCCGGCTCGAAATCTTTACCGTGCTTATCCTCTTCACGCCACGGTTCTGGAAGCAGTAACCTCCGGCTAGGAGGCGGAACGCCCGCGGTTGCCGGCGGTTGCCGGCAGCGCGTCTTTGTTCCGGAGTTCCGTGTCACTACGAAAGGAGTGTTCGAAGGAGCCGTTATGGTAACGATACTATCACCTGCAAAAACGTTGGAGTTCGATTCTCCTGCGCGTATAGTACAGCATTCGCAACCGCGCTTTATCTCGGACGCTCAGCAGCTGGTTGAAACGCTACGCAACCACTCGCCGCAGCAACTGGCGAGCCTAATGGGAATTAATCACAAACTGGCACAGCTGAATCATGAACGCTTCAAGCGTTGGGAGCCGCGTTTCGACCTGGATAACGCCAAACAGGCGATCTATGCGTTCAGAGGCGACGTTTATCGTGGTCTGGATGTGGATTCTCTCTCGGACGACGCCCTGCAGTTCGCGCAAGGACACCTTGCGATCCTCTCGGGACTGTACGGCGTCCTCCGACCGCTGGACTTGATGCAACCGTACCGGCTCGAGATGGGTACGAAACTCCCGAACCAACGCGGCGAGAACCTGTATCAATTCTGGTCGCACCAGATTACCGACGCGCTCAACGAGGTTCTTACGGCGCACGAGACACCGGTTCTGGTTAACCTCGCCTCGCAGGAGTACTTCTCGGCGCTCGATACCGAACGGCTCGCCGGCGAGACGGTCACCCCGGTTTTCAAGGATTGGAACTCGGGCCGGCTGCGAACGGTAGCGATCTACGCCAAGGTGGCGCGCGGCAGAATGGCGCGGTGGATCGTCACAAACCGCGTTGAGCGCCCGGAACGGCTCCGTGAGTTCAGCGACGGCGGGTATCACTACAGTGCCGAGCACTCCGAGCCGCACAGGCCGGTGTTTGTGCGGGGGGCCGAGGATTAAACAGGCCGCGGTCATCGCTTGCGGCATGCGCACCGAACGGTCTAGCCGTATTGCCTCATCTGAAAATCTTACCCTGGAGGTGATATGCCTCATGAAGAATTCTTACCCGAGGTTGAAGTGGAAGAACCTG
>SLBH01000329.1 GCA_007126415.1 Spirochaetales bacterium | reverse complement strand
TCGTCGCGATCGCGCGCCGCGGCTCGCGCCCAAGCAGAAACCGAGCGCTCGAGACCGCGTAGCAGCCGATATCGTACAGCCCGCCGCCACCGACCTCACGGATGTTACGGATATTGGTGGGGTCGGGATTGTTGTACGCGAAGCTTGCCTGCACCGCAACCGGGCGCCCCACGGCGCCGGTCTCCACCAGTTCGCGCGCGCGAACCCACTGCGGGTGGAAGCGGTACATAAAAGCCTCCATCAGGAGCACGCCTTTGGCGCTGGTGTACTCAAGCGCCTCGCGAACCTCCTCTGCGGTAAGGCACAGCGGCTTCTCGCAGAGAATATGCTTGCCGGCGTCGGCCGAGCGCTTGATCCATTCGAGGTGCAGATGGTTCGGTAGCGGGTTGTAGATCGCTTCAATCGCCTCGTCGGCGAGCAGCTCCTCATAGCTTCCGTAGCTGTGCGGGATACCGTACCGTTCGGCCGCCTCGCGCGCCCGGTCGGCGCCGCGCGAAGCGACTGCGCGGATGCATAGCTTCGGCGAGGTGCGCGTCGGAAGCAACACGTTCTTAACGAAGTGTCCGGAAATGCCTATCACGCCCCATACCACCGGTTTCATATACCCTCCAATGGCTTGCTTTGCGATTTTTCGCTATCATAGCACGGGTTTCGGCTTGTCTCCAGTACAACTGCGAAGTAAAGTGGAGCCGTGAAAGAGCGACTGCGTATTCTACACTATCCCGAAGGCGACACGCGCGAGATCTCGCACCCCATTCAGCATGGCGCGCTGGTGGACATAAATGGTAATCCGTTGGCGCTCCCGCTCCCGACGATTCGAATGATCGCGTACCGCACCTGGAAGATCTCGAGCGAAAGCACCCGTAACGAGGAGATTACGCATTACTGGCTCGAACAGGTGTACCCAGGAGAGTTGCGAGACTATGTCGGGCAGTGAATCATTTCAAGCGCGCCGCCAAAACTCCGAGTTGCTGAGTGTCCTCAAGGCGGCGCCGGTCGGTATCGGCACCGTTATGGAGCGCGTGATCCAACGCGTGAACCCGCGCCTCTGCAGCATGACCGGCTACGAAGAGAGCGAGCTTCTCGGCAAGAGCGTGAAGATGCTCTACGAGTCCGAGGCTGAGTTCGAGCGCGTCGGGCGCGAGAAGTATCACGCCATTCATTCCGACGGGTGGGGTGCGGCCGAGACCCGTTGGATGCGTAAAGACGGTAGCGTCATGGATGTGATCGTGAGCTCGGCGGTCATCGAGCCGGGGCGACCCGAGCGGGGTATTACGTTCATTGTGCTCGACATCAGCGAATGGAAGCGTGCCGAGGCCGAGCTGCGCGTGCAGAACGCGCGCTGGCGCGAGCTGTTTTACGGAGCGCCCGAGGGCATTGTGCTGCTCGACAACGACCTGTGCGTGGTGTTTATGAACGCCGAGTTCACGCGGATCTTCGGCTACAGCGAGGACGAGCTTCTCGGGGTTCCCACGCCGAGTGTGCTGATCCCGGACGACAAGCGTGGCGAGGGCGAGCAAGCGGTTGAGAGTTTGCGACGCGGCGAGGTAGTGCGCATTGAACAGACGGTGCGCGTAGCAAAAGACGGGCGGCGGGTGCCGGTCTCGGTGCTGAGCAAGCCGATCAAGCTCGATGAGGACAGGATCGGTGTGTACGGCATATATCGTGACATCACCGAGCTCAACAACGCTCAGCGTGTGCTGCGGCAGTCTCTCCACGAGAAAGAGGTGCTGCTGCAAGAGATTCATCATCGCGTCAAGAACAATCTCAACATCGTCTCGAGTTTGCTTGCGCTGCAGGCGGCCGAGCATCCCGATCCACAGTTAGGCTCACAGATTCAGCAGGCGCAGACGCGCGTGCAGTCGATGGCGATGATACACGAGCGCATCTACCGTGCCGGTAGTTTCGAGCGTATTGCGCTTCATTCCTACCTCGAGGACCTGGTCCGCGAGGCCACGCGAGCCTACCTCGAGACCGACCGCATTGGGTTCAACCTTCGCCTCGACGAGGTGCACCTGCGCCTTTCTATCGCGGTTCCGTGCGGCTTGCTTGTGAACGAGATCATCGTCAATAGTTTACAGCACGCCTTTCCCGAGGGCCGCGCCGGAACGGTCACGCTCGAGCTCACCGCTGTCGCTTCCGCTGCTGCCGGCGCCGGCGGGGAGGCACGGCTTCGAATTGCCGACGACGGAGTCGGTATGAAAACCGAGGCGCCGGACGAATCGAGCGAGGGCGCAGGCATCGGGATGGAGCTCATCCGCGAGCTCGCCGATCAGGTCGGCGGTGTGCTGAGGCGCGAGCTCGGCCCCGGCGGCACTGCCTACGAGCTCACGATCCCGATTTCCGCCGAGTGATTGCGTGGTGCACCGCGAGTATAAGCGCCCCCACCGTGAGCGCTCCGGCAAATACGATAAGCGAACCGCGCAGACTCATCATAGCGTCCGGGAGGAACACAAGCACCGCCGCGAGCGCGATCATAATGACCCCGCCGAAGAGTTTCAGAACGCGCGCGTAGTCTTCGGTCATGCGCGCGCTGCGCAGTCCGAACAGCGCGGTGAAAAACACCGCGAGCTCAATCAGTAGATACACCAGAATATAAAGCGAGAGCAGGCCGATGAACGCCGTGCCCGCAACGCCGCGCTCGGCGATGATACCGCTCCAGATGATCGGGAAGCCCGCTGTGCAGGGAAGTTCCACGAGCGCGATCCCGGCCGCCATCGCCGCGGTTACCGCGATCATGCCGGCCGCCGAACGCTCACCGCGAACCATTTCGCGAATACGCGCGGTGATACTGCGCTTGCCGCCGGCCGAGATCGTGAAACTCACGCCCCGTCCAAAGCGAAAGAAATCCTTGAGGTTGGCGACGCCGAATACGAAAGCGATTCCCGCCGTCACGGCGCGCACCCATCCCAAGTGATGTACAAACGCAAACACGCTAAACACACCGGCGATGAACCCGCCGTAGACCGCCGCGGTAACGATCAAAAAGGTGAAACCCACGATCAGGGTTTTCAGGCGGCTGCGGGTGTAGACCACCAGCGCGAGCAACATCGTCAGCACCCAGAGCGAACACGGGTTGAACCCGTCGATGAACGCGATCAGAGTCGTGACGAGGATGATCGGCTGCGCGGTGAGATCGAGCTCGCCGAGGAGCGGGAGCCGCAGCGTGTCCTCCGGAGTGCCGGTGCGGGGGGCGCGACGATCGGCCGGCAGCAGTTCGGCTGCCGGGTCGGGGCATCGGTGCTTCAGGCAGTGCGCCACCTCGGCCTCGATTTGCTCGGCGAACTGAGCGTTGAAGCCCACCCAGTGACGGTCGCCCACCACCGTTACCGGCACGCCGCGCACCTCAAAGCCGAGCCGCTCTGCAAACCCGCGTAGCACCTCGAGGTTGTCTTCGTCGTACCATACCTCAAAGCGTTCAACCTGCAGCTCCGGGTGCCGTTCCTCGAGGCGGTCGAGAAACCCGGCCTGTCGCTCGCAGACCGGGCACCCGTCGCCCCAGAAGTAGTACAGGCGGGTGGCCGCATCGTCGCGGCCGAACCCGGCGCCGTCATCGGCCGAGAGCGCCGGCACGGACACGAACGTCATAACGATGATGAGAAGCGCGACCGCCGCAGGTAGCG
>SLBH01000268.1 GCA_007126415.1 Spirochaetales bacterium | reverse complement strand
GCTCGGGCGCCTTCGGCACAAACGCTACTCCCGGTTGCGTACAGAACTGGCCGATCCCCAGAGTTGCAGAGGTCGCGAGGCCGCGGCCAATCTCTGACCCCCGGGCCCGGAGCGCCCCGGGTAGCACGAAGACCGGATTGGTGCTGCCCATCTCGGCGAACACCGGAATCGGCTCCGGCCGGGCCGCGGCAATATCGAACAGTGCGCGCCCGGCGCGCAGTGATCCGGTAAACGCTACTGCTTGGATCGCAGGATGACGCACCAGGGTGGCACCGATGTGAGTTCCCGGACCGTGCAGCAGGCTGAACACGCCGCCCGGCAGCCCGAGTTGGGCGACGGCTGCGCAGATGACCTCGCCGACAAGTTCCGAGGTGCCGGGGTGACTCGGGTGAGCCTTCACGATAACCGGATTGCCGGCGGCCAGCGCAGCAGCGGTATCGCCGCCGGCAACCGAGAACGCCAGCGGGAAGTTCGAGGCGCCGAACACCGCCACCGGCCCGATCGGAAGGAGCAATCGTCGAATATCCGGTTTTGGAGCCGGGGTGCGATTGGGAAGACCTCGGTCGATACGCGCGTCCACCCAGGACCCCTCCTCGAGGAGGTCGGCAAACATGCGGAGCTGCTTCACGGTGCGGGCGCGCTCGTTGTGCAAGCGGGCTTCGGGCAGGGCGGTCTCGGCCATACAGCGCTCGATCAGCACGTCTCCCAGTTGTTCCAGTCCCTCGGCAACCGCCCTGAGGAGCGCCGCGCGCGTTTTCGGCTCTGTCCGGGAAAGCAGGTGCTGCGCTTCAGCGGCCGCCTCAGCTGCCTGCTCCAGCTGATCATCGGCGGCTTCAAAAAAAACCGTCGCCGGCGGTTCGCTTCGGGCAGGATCAACCGCGGTGAACTCGTTGACCCCGGCCTTTGGAGACGCGGGCACTCCTGCGATCAGGCTACATCCGTGGAGCTGCTGTTGGTTTCGCTGCATGGTTACTTCAGAAGGTCCTCACGCTGGGGGCTGAATACGTCGAGCAACCGGCAGTCTTCGAGCGCGTGCACCTCGTGCTCAACCCCGGATGCGATGAAGATGCTATCGCCGGGTTTGAGCACGAACCGCTCGGCACCTACGCGCGCCTCGGCGCTCCCTTCCAGAAGATAGGTTGCTTGCTCGTGCGCGTGTGAATGCGGCGGTGCGAGAGACCCTTTCGGTATCTCCACTTCGATCATCATCAGCTTGCCGCCGCGTGCGAGATTACGCCGCATCAAGGTGTTGTCGAACATCGGAATCAGTTCTTGTTCGCTGTAACGAAATACCGGCATGGTAGGGAACCTCCTACCGACCATTATAGCGCGGGATTCTTATGGCGTCACTACGGCGGGGAAACCGGCGAAAACGGCGTAGGGCAGCCCGCGATCATCGGATCGCGGGTCGGCCCCGGCCGCTGCTCAGCACGGGTGCTTAGGGAGTGCGGTGTACGGTCACGAGCGTCGTGAGCGGAGTATCGACAGCTTCGATCATCGCGGTAACGTTGAGAGTTGAGAGCGTGTAGTGAAGGTCCACCAGCCTCGAGAAGTTACCTTCTTCGTCGACTTCTACTTGGTCTCCGGTAACCATTACACGTGCGGAGGGATCCGACACACGGCCGCTGATCACGATTGCGTTCTCACCGGTTGCGATCGGCGTTTCGGCGTCGATCTGCATGCCTTCCGGCGACATCAGCACCAGGTCGAGATTGCGGTTCACGTTGATCGTTCGAGTGAGCGGGCGGTCCCGACCTTCGGTGGTGGCCGAAACAACTACGCGGTTGCCGCCGTATCCGAGCTCGAAATCATGACTGAACGATCCGTCGCCGTCCACCGCAACCTCAACGTCGTTGACCGTGACTGTGCTGGACGGGTCCGAGACTATTCCGCTGATCATCTGCGTCGGAGTGGCTACCGTTACGGTACGCCCCGAAGGCGAGGTAATCTCGAGCCGCAGCTGGGTTGCAGTACTGCGCCCGCCTCCGCATGCGGTAAACGCTACCGCTGTGAGCGCGAGCAATCCAATACCAAATACGAACGTAAGCTTCTTCATAAAAGCCTCCTACCTATACGGTCGCGCGCGGCCACCGTCTGGTGGCCGATGCACGCTGACCAATGCTACAATCAAAAAATACACTCGGAATCTTAATTTCCTATTAAGATCTTCAGGATAGTTTTGAATGACGCCTAAACGGATGAAATCCGTGTAGAATAGGCGAGGGAAACTATGGCGAAGAACCAAAACACTATCCTAGTCGTCGACGATGATCCCAAAACCGTGCGGCTCGTGCAACTCTATCTCGAGCGTGACGGTCACTTGGTGCACACCGCCGAGAGCGGAACCGCGGCGCTCGAGCGCGCCCGTGAGCTTGAACCCGATCTCGTGGTGCTCGACCTCATGCTGCCGGGACTCGACGGAATTGAGGTCTGTCGGCGCTTGCGAGAAGAATCGAATGCGTTAGTGGTGATGCTCACCGCACGCACTACCGAGCAAGACAAACTTGCCGGGCTCGACGGAGGTGCCGACGACTACGTGGTTAAGCCGTTTAGTCCGCGAGAGCTGGCCGCTCGGGTTCGGGCGGTCCTCCGAAGGGTGCCGCTCGAGATGATGCTGCGTGGACCACGGATGCTTCGCCACGGTGGCGTGAGCATCGAGCTCGAGCGTCGGCGAGTCGCGGTCAACGAGACCGAGGTGCATCTTACGCCGGTGGAGTTTCGCTTGCTGGCGCTATTGATGAAGGATCCGAACCGGGTGTTCACGCGCGCGCAGCTGGTAGAGCGTGCATTCGGCTACGACTACGACGGTCTCGAGCGCACGATCGACGTCCATATTCTCAATCTACGCAGAAAGATCGAGGTCGACGCCACGCGGCCACAGTACATCAAGACGGTGTACGGCGTGGGGTACACCTTCACGGCCGAGCAGCCGTACCGGAGTAGATAATGATGCACAGATTACAGGTGCGGTTGTTTGCTGCGTTTTTCTTGGTAATCGTTGTGGCGGTTGCCACCGTGATGGGGTTCGTGCTTCCCGCGGCGGAGCAGGAGATTGAGATCTATGCGCACCGCACCGGGCGCTTGCAGCTTGTGCGGATGCACCACTGGTTGCTCGGGTATCACTCCGCGCGTGGCAGCTGGAGCGGTGTTCAGCCGTTTATCGAGGAGATGGGTGTGCTGTACGGGCAGTGGGTGGTACTTGCGCGCGCCGACGGTACGGTTGTCGCCGACTCTCGTAGCTTGCTGTTTGGTCAGCCTTTCGACGAAGACTGGATCAGCGTTCCGCTCGGAAGCGAGGACGGAGCGATGGGTACGCTGTATGTAAGTGCTGAATCGGGCATAGACGAGGCGTTTGCGCATGCGCTTCGCGATTCCTTGAGTGTGTACTTGTTGATCGGCGGGGGTCTGGCCCTCGCGGTGGCCTTGCTGCTGACCGTGGTGCTGTCGCGCGCGATCTCGGCTCCGGTGCGCGAACTCGTTACCGTCGCGCGTCGCGCCGGCACCGGTGATCTTTCCGTGCAGGCCGAGGTGGCGGACAACGGTGAGCTCGGCGAGCTCGCAACGGCTTTCAACACGATGGTGCGCGATCTCGGCCGTGCTGCGGAGCTGAGGAGGAACCTTGTAGCGGACACTGC
>SLBH01000063.1 GCA_007126415.1 Spirochaetales bacterium | reverse complement strand
GGGTTGAGGCCGCCGAGTATCGCGATGCGTGCGTGTACCGTGAGCTTGGCGGGACCTGCCGGCAGCACGCTCTCGACGAACCGCACGAGATCTTCGTACAGCTCGAGCCCGTCGATACCGATGCGGTGCTTCACCGTCACCGGCAGTCTCGTGGCGCTTCGCATCTCGGCTACCAGGTGAGCCACGTGCTCGGGCCGCGCCATGAGGCACGCCCCGAAGCGCCCCTGCTGAACCCGGTCGCTCGGGCAGCCGACGTTGAGATTGATCTCGTCGAAGCCGTAGTCCTCGGCGATGCGGATCGCGGTTTTCACCTCTTCCGCGTCGTCGCCGCCGAGCTGTAACGCAAGCGGTCTCTCGAGCGGGTCGTGGGCGAGCAGTACCTCGCGGTCGCCGTACATAATCGCGCGCGGCGAAACCATCTCGGTATACAACAGCGCATGCGGCGAGAAAAGCCGCGCGAGGTAACGGTAATCGCGATCGGTCTTATCCATCATCGGCGCCACGCTCACCCGCGCGGCGCCGCTTCCGGATTCGTAGAGCGGCGTAGCGGCCGAAGCCGTTTCGGTCTTAACCATGGTGTCTACAATCTACCCGAGCCCGGACCCGCTGTCAAAACCACGGCGAAACCACGGCAAGACGCGCGCAATAGCCGCTACCCATCGTACAGCAGTCCGAGCACCAGTGTTTGCTCACCACGCCGAATTCGGAACACAACCTGATCCTGCGCACGGTCGTTTATCAAACGATAAAACTCGCGCAGGTCGCCGACGGTATGATTATTGACCCGCTGGATGATATCGCCCGAGCGGATACCGGCGGTGTGAGCCGGCCCGCCGGTCACAACGCTGCCGACAATGACGGTTCCGGCGTTACGGTCGAGGCTCAAGTCTTCCCGCACCTCATCGGTGATCGGCGTTACCGCGAGACCGGGCCAGAGGTTCTGTGACTGTCGTGCAAGCTCCGCCTCCTCGGCTCGGATGCCGGTACGTACCGCGACCTGCATCCGCTCGGTGTCGCGAACAAGAGCGAAGGTGTATTCCTCCTCCGGACGCAGATCGGCAACCTTGCGCACCAGGTCGTTGCTCCCTTCAACACGACGGCCGTCGATCTCCAGAATAAAATCGCCGGGCAACAATCCCGCTTCCTGAGCCGGGGAACCACGAAAGACGTTGTGCACAAACGCGCCCTGAGATGATGGGAGCTCCAACGCCTCGCGCACCGCCTCGCCCACGTCGCCGGTGGTGATGCCGAGCCAGCCGTACGAAACACGTCCGTCGGTAATCAAACCTTCAATGGTGCGTTTGGCGACGTTGATCGGAATCGCGAAGCCGAGGCCGATGCTTCCCCCGGTCTGAGACGCGATCCAGGTGTTGATCCCGATCACCTCTCCCCGCAGATTCACTAACGGACCTCCCGAGTTTCCGCGGTTGATCGCCGCGTCGGTCTGTATGAACTCGGTCAAGGTCGGCATGCCGGACTGCGGCCCAGGGTTTCGCCCGATCGCGCTGATCACGCCCGCGGTTAAGGTCGATTGGAACCCAAGCGGATTGCCGATTGCGAACGCCCAGTCGCCGACGTGCAACTCGTCGGAGTCTCCCATACGCGCGAGCGGCACCTCCTCGTCGGTCACGAAGCTCACGACCGCGAGGTCGCGCCGTTCGTCGCTACCGACAAGCGTAGCATCAAAGGATCGATCGTCCGCCAGAGTGATCTGTATCTCCTCGGCCCCCTCGACTACGTGATGGTTGGTGAGCACATAGACCTCGTCTCCCTGCCGGCGCACCATCACACCCGAGCCGAGACCGGGCCTCCGATACTCGCGCTCCTCGGGCTGTCGCGGCTCACCGAAGAAGAACTCAAACGGCGACGGAAAGCTCGGAAACTGTCGTCTCACGATATTGACGACCTGCACCTCAACAACAACCGGGATAACCTCCTCGGCCACACGGCGAAACCCGGTCTGATACTGTTCGAGCAGATCGCCGTCCATTGCGCGCGAGCCGCCGGCCGCGCGTTGCTCACCGTCGTCCGCGACGAGCACCCCACTGTGGCGGAGCGCATCGCGGTTCGAGCGCTCCGACACCACCGTCTCTACGCTATCTCCGCCGCGGGTCAGCATCTGCACCGTGAACACCGAGCCCAAGCCGGCCGAGAACACCACCAGCGCCACCAACGCGACAATCCGTCGTACTTTCATCGTCACTACTCCTATCCGAACGGCGCACCGAGTCCACTCGGCGCACCGAGATGCGCGACACGGAGTCTGTGAACCGAGTCGCCGAGAATAAGATAGCGACGGGTGATTACCGAGAGCTTGCCGGCAGATTACAGTTTTGTAAGGTCCGCGATTGTTAAGCTGCAGGGTACCGCCGTCCGGTTACGGCGGGATAAACGATCGGTCGGCAGTACTACTACAACGGTTCGATCCGGCCCCTTCGTTCAACAACCACCGGGATATCGTCCACGCCGGCCGGGATGGTGGAGGTCAAAGAGGCGGGGTTGGTATCTACCGAGATGATGATGCACACTTCTCCCTCCCGCACTCCGACTCCCACAGCGCTTACCGCGTCGATCGCAAGCCACTCCCGCTCGTGCTTCGCTTTGGCCGAACGTGCCTTCGCCGTCTGCTCCCGGTTCATCGCAGTGTTACGCCCAGCTGCGAGAAAACATTCTGGATGCGATTGATGATCGTCGTGGTTGAGCTCCCGGCGAACAGGAGCCCGACGGCGTTGTTCTGAGTATCGGTCACGAGCGATCCGCTGTCGCCTCCCTGCGCCATCGGCCCGGCCATCAGCTGGTCCTCGAACACGGCGACCCTGTCGGCGCCGAAGCTCACCCTCGCGGTGACATCGACTTGCTGAATCACGCCGGAACTCAGGCCGGTGGTTCTCCCGCTTTTTCTAACCTCCATATCGAGCTCGCCTTCCACGGTTGAGTTGAGACTCCCGAGCTCTATGATCTCGTCAGTGACTTCGCCGGGACTCACCGGCTCGGCGATTGCGCAGTCCACTTTGTTAGTGCCGGTTTGGACAGTGTAGGTTCGCAGACGCGTGCGGCTTCCGGCTATCGCTGCGAGAAAGTTGAGAAAACCGGCTGCAGTCGCAGCGAGTCGACAGCCCCGGCCGGCATCGCCGTTCTGCTCGAAAACAATCGGCACGAACTCGCTCAAACGGGCGATCTCATCGTTCGTCCAACTTCCTCCGTCAGCCGGTCCCGGCTGAAGGATGCTGTCGCCGGGTGAGGCATCGTTGCTGTTGGCCATCACGTGGTTGTTCGAGAGGATGTAGCGCACGCCGTTTTTCGTGACCAGACCGCCGAACGTTCCGGCACTGATTGCATAATGACCGATGCTCACACCGCCGGGTGCCGGCCGGTACCGTCCGGTGCGGTCCTGCAACACCCTCATCGGACCGGTAGGAAACACATCCGTCGGTACTCCCGATATGGTCGCAGGGACGATCTCCGCCGACCTGAGTCGGGCCCGCGGGCGTTTCACCTCTACCGAGCATATAATGGAGAGCTCACTCGTTTTCTTTCCGTTTGTCGTCTTGTACCCAATGCCCGTTGCCGTAACGTTCGGCTTTGCCATGAGCACGGATCGGGCCTCTGAAATGGCCTTTCTAAGCTCTTCTAAGGATG
>SLBH01000317.1 GCA_007126415.1 Spirochaetales bacterium | reverse complement strand
GAGCAGGTGGAGCTTCGCATCACACAGCTCCTGCGTAGCCTCGGTGCCTCGATCGAGCAGCTTGAGACGCTGGCGCTCAACTTTGAGCTCGCCGAGCGCGCCTACGAGCTCGCGCTCGAGAGTTACGAGGCGGGGCTCCGCGAGTTCTCGGACGTGCGCGATGCGGAGGTGGAGCTCGAGGAAGCGCGCGTTGCGGTGCTCGAGGAACAGTATGAGTATCTCAGCAATCTGCTGGAGTTGGAGTATCAACTAGGCATCTCTCTCGACGAGATAAGGGAACGCTATGATGAAAACGACGACTAAGAACACGTCCGTGCTGTGGCGGCGGGCGACAACGGTAGCCGCTGTTGCGCTGATTGCGCTTCTCGCCGGGGGCTGTGACATCATCCCGTTCGGCCGTGACGCCGAGGAAGCGAGCGAGGTGGATGAGCCGAGCTTTGCGGTGGCCGCCGATGAGGCGCACACCGAGACGATACTGGACTCTATTCGGGTGAACGGCGATCTGGAGTCCGCTGCGACGATCGACGTCTTTCCCGACGCCTTCGGCGATGTGCACGAGCTCAACGTGCGTGTGGGACAGCAGGTGCGCCGCGACGAAGTCATCGCGAGCATAGACCAGTCGCGCCCGGGGCAGAGCTTTCAGCCGAGTCCGGTACGCGCGCCGATCAGCGGCACGATCACCTCGATACCGGTGCGCGTGGGCTCGAAGGTGCAACAGGGCCGACCGGTTGCGCGCATGGCGACAACCGGGGATATAGAGTTACGGACGCACGTGGCCGAGCGCTACATCGGGCGGCTCGAGCTCGGACAGAGCGCCGAGGTGCAGCTCGCCGCCTACCCGGGAGAAACCTTCGCCGCGCGCGTTGTGGAGCTCAGCCCGGTGGTGGATCCTGCTACGCGCACGATAGAGGTGAAGCTCGAGTTCGCCGGCCCCGACGCACGGCTTCGGCCCGGGATGTTTGCGCGCGTTCGCATCATCACCGATGAACGCGAGGATGTGACGGTGGTCTCACCCGACGCGGTGGTAACGCGGCTCGATCGGCAGTACGTGTTTGTGATCGCCGAGGATGATCGCGTTGAGCAGCGTGAGGTGGAGCTCGGGATACAGAGCGCGGAGTACATCGAGATTAGAAGCGGTGTTGCGCCCGGCGAGCGAGTGGTGGTGCAAGGGCAGAATCAGCTTGAGGACGGCGTGCGCGTGCGGCTCATAGAAGAAGACGAACAGGAAGGCGAAGCGGCAGGGGCGTAAGGCGCGCCGCAGGGGGCATAGCGATGCTTGTATCAAAAACGGTAGTAAACCGACCGACGACATTCTTCATACTCTTTGCGCTCGTGTTCGGGTTCGGTTTGTACACCTCGACCGGGTTGCCGATCGACCTCTTCCCCGAGATAGAGCCGCCGATTCTGGTTTTAACGACGCGCTACGACGGAGCCGGTCCTGAGGAGATCGAGCGCAGGGTGTCGCGGCCGCTCGAAGGCGCGGTCAGCAACGTCAACAATGTCGAGCAGATCAACTCCACCTCCGAAGAGGGCCAGAGCCAGCTCATCGTGGAGTTCACCTGGGGCACCAACATGGACGAAGCCACCAACGAGGTGCGTGACCGGCTGGACTTCGTCCGCAACCAGCTCCCGAGCGACGCCGACAGTCCGCAGATCTTCAAGTTCGACCCGTCTCAGATCCCGATTTTATACCTGCAGCTTTCCGGCAATCGCAGCGCCGAGGAGCTCCGTGAGCTTGCCGAGGACAGCGTCGAGAGCCGCATCGAGCAGATCGACGGGGTGGCGCTCGCTTCCATCGCCGGTGGGCGAGAGCGTGCAATTCGTGTCGAGATCCCGCAGGACCGTCTCGAGGCCTACAACCTTACCTTTGGTCAGGTTGCGCAGAAGCTGCGCGCGCAGAATGTGCAGCTTTCGGCCGGGACCGTAACCGAGGGACGTCGCGATTATCTCATCCAGACCGCCGGGGAGTTTGAGAGCATAGAGGATATCAAGAACACCGTGATCATCAGGCGCGATGTCGCGGCCGGTACCGGCGGAAACGCCCAAGCGTCGCAAGCGCTCGTACGCCTGAGCGATATCGCCGATGTTTCGGAAGGACTGAAGCGTGAGACCAACGCGGTGTACGTAAACGGCAATCCCGGGGTGTTCGTGGTGGTTCAGCGCCAAAGCGGTACCAACTCGGTGCAGACCGCCGACAACGTCCTCGCCGAGCTGTCTGCGATCAACGACTCGCTCCCCTCGGGGGTGGAGCTCTCGGTGTTGTTCGATACCACCGAGATCATCCGCGACTCGCTCGAAACCGTCAGCGGTCAGGCCGTAACCGGCGCGCTGTTCGCGGTGCTGGTGTTGTTCGTCTTCCTGCGCAGCCCCAAAGCTACGCTGGTGATCGCGGCCTCGATTCCGGTCTCGATCGTGGTCACGCTCATGCTGATGTACTTCTTCGACTTGACGCTCAACATCATGACGCTCGCGGGGCTTGCGCTCGGGGTGGGGCTGTTGGTCGACAACTCGATCGTGATCCTCGAGAACATCTACCGTTACCGCGAGAAGGGCACCAAGCTCAAGTCGAGCGCGATCTTCGGCTCGCAAGAGATGGCGAGCGCGATCGTGGCCGCGACCTTTACTTCTATCTTCGTGTTCTTGCCCCTTGCGTTGTTCCGTGCCGAGCTCGACCTCTACGGCGAGCTGTTTGCCGGCCTCGCGTTTACGGTCGTGATCTCGCTTCTGAGTTCGCTTGCGGTGGCGTTGTTCCTGGTGCCGGTCTTGGCGAGTAAGTATCTTCCGCTGGTGAGCCGCAAGCAGGAGCCGCTCTCGGGCTTCTTGAAGGTGATCGACGACGGCATGAACAACGGCTTCACCGCTCTGGAAAACCGCTACAAAGGCGGGCTCGGGTTTGTGTTACGGCACAAGCTGCTGACGGCGCTCGCGGTGCTCGTCATTCTGTTGGGAACCGCGGCGATGATTCCGTTCGGTAACTTTGAGCTCATCCCGTCCGACGACGACGATGCGGTGCAGATCGA
Organism: Spirochaetales bacterium; assembly: GCA_007126415.1. GTDB lineage: Bacteria > Spirochaetota > Spirochaetia > DSM-27196 > SLAA01 > B1Sed10-166. Next base: position 10,190 of record SLBH01000317.1, on the reverse strand, counting down.
GCTTGAGTTGCCGGTGGGAACTACGCTCGATGAAACGCGCCGTGTGATGTTCGCATTCCATGACATCATCGAGCGTGAGATCGAAGGCCGCGACGACATCTTCATGCAGGTCGGCGGCGGCGGTTTCCTCTCGGCGCCACAGGCGAACACCGGCGAGATTACGATTACCTTGCCGGCGTTCGATGATCGCATCGAGACCTCGAACGAGATTCAACGGAAGCTGCGACCTTACTTCGAGCGCTTTCCGGCGGTGGAGTTCCAGTTCGGCACCGGGATGGGCGGCGGCCCCGGCGGGGGCGGAAGCCCGATAGATATCCGCGTGCGCACCGACGACCTCGATAACGCTCGCGCGATCGCGACGCAGATTCGTGACCTGCTGCAGGACCGGATACCCGAAGCCACCGAGCCGCGCATCAATCTGCGCGAGGGCTTGCCCCAGGTTGATATTCGAGTCGACCGCGAGCGCATGGCGGCGCTCGGGCTTGAGATCCAGACCGTCGCAAGCGAGATCCGCGCCAATATCGAGGGCGTCACCGCGTCGCAACTGCGCAGCGGCGGCAACGAGTACGATATAATCTTGAACCTACCGGAAGAAGATCGCAGCGAGATACCCGATCTTGCACGCATCTTTGTGATGAACGATCAAGGTCGGCGCATCCCGGTCTCGAGCTTTGCGGACCTCGAGCGCACTACCGGTCCGGTTGAGATTCGGCGCGAAAACCAAGCGCGCACCGTGAGGGTGCAGGCCGGCTTGGTATCGGGGGCGAACATCGCGGAGGTGGAACCGCAGATCCGGGCGTTGGTGGCGGAAAACGTTCCGATGGAGGGCGACCTAAACATCGAGTACGCAGGCGACTACCAGGACCTCATGGAGTACGGCCGGACGCTCTTGATCATTCTGCTGGTCAGCGTCGTGCTCGTGTTCGGCGTGATGGCAAGCGTGTTCGAGTCGTTCATCGATCCGTTCATTATCATCTTTACCGTTCCGCTAACCTTGATCGGCGTTGTGTGGTTGTATTTGCTCGTCGGACAGGCCTTCAGCTTGTTCACGATCGTGGGGCTCGTTATGCTTGTGGGCATCGTGGTTAACAACGGCATTGTGTTGGTGGACTACACGAACCTCATGCGCAAGCGCGGGCTCAGTATTCGCGACGCCTGCATTACCGCAGGCGGTAATCGCCTGCGCCCGATCCTGATGACCTCGCTCACCTCGGTGCTCGCGCTGACACCGGTGGCGTTCTTCGAAGGCGAGGGATCGTCGCTTATTCAGCCGATTGGGCTCACGGTAGTCGGCGGTCTTTCGGTCGCGGCGTTGATGACGTTGTTCTTTGTGCCGGTGCTGTACGCGGTGTTCAACGGTATCTCGGATCGTCGCGCAGTGCGGAAGCTCGAGCGCAAACGACTGCGCCGCGAGCGGGCGCATAGGCTTGCAGCGGAGCATGATGCGCGTCGCAGAAACGGGGGGTTCGGTGGCGGTGACGGCGAGCACCCCCGGCGCGACGACCACGCAGCCGAGGACGCCGTCGGCGGTACCGAGGGCGACGCCGAAAACGACGTAACGAAGGCGCACCAGGGCGGTGAGTCCGGAAGCGGCCGGCAAACCGAGGACTCCTCCGGGGCCTCGGTGTCGACGAAAGGAAGCAGCGATGAAACGACTTGAGATTGTGGCGAACCGCTCGGTTGAGGAAGATCTATTTCAGGAGCTGCAGAGCCGCAGCGTCGGCACGTGTTATACTCGAATAGACGATGTTTCCGGGGTCGGCAGTAGCGGGCCCCGTCACGGCGATCACGTCTGGCCCGAGATCAACTTCATGTTGATCATCTACTGCGACGAGGCCGAGGCGGCCGGTATCCGAGCGGCGGTGAACGCGGTGAAGGAGCGCTTCGTCGATGAAGGTGTGAAGCTGTTCGAACTCGGCTCGTAGCCATACTGCGTGTTTCGCGCAAAAGAAGCGCAGGTGTGGTGACGCGAGGGGTTTTGGTGTAGAATGCGGCGCAGAGCCACTATGAAGCTGACATGTATTTCACTTAAGAACCCATTGTCGTATCTCGTGTGTTACGGGATCAAAGACGTCGAGAGCCGCGGGTACGATGCCGAGCATCGAGGGCGGGTCTACATTCACTCCGCCGGGCGCGTGCCGATTAGGGGTATGCCGAGCCTCGATGAGTACCCGTTGCCGGTTATCAACGAGTTCAATCGATTGATGGACGAGATCGCGCAGATGGAGCGCAAAGCGCGTTACATCGGGTTCCGCGAATCCGGCATCAGTGTGTACCTCAAGAACGAGCGGCGTCAGCCGAGGCGGGCGCGTCGCGAGTACGCGCTCCTGTCGGATGTGTACCAGCAGTACCAGACCGAAGATCAAGAGCCGTTCTTCCTGGTGAACGCGATCATCGGCAGCGTCGAGATCGCCGAAGTGCGTACCAAGAGCGACTCAGAGTGGGCCGACCAAGAGCAGCCGTTTCACTGGGTCTTAGCGAATCCCAAGCTCTTGAAAGAGCCGGTGATAGAGGTCAAAGGCAAAGACGGGTTCTGGGAGCACGAGATCGCGGAATCCGGCGGGTGACATCGCCGATCGGCGAAGCAGGATCGCATCGCAGGCGAACGGTTCCGGCACAACGGTATCGGTTGCGCTGAACCGGAAGGAGGAACACCATGACCTGGAAAGTTTCAATCAAGAACGGCGACAAAGACGTGCCGTTGAACGGCTTTGTTGAGAAGCTGGTGGTCAATTTGTTGGACGCCCTCGCGCGCAGCCTATCCGGTCTGGAGTTCGACCGCGAGATTGTAATCACTATGGAGCCCGACCAAAACCGCTGAGGCGGATGCGCGACTCGCGGCGGTCGCAGCTTCTCATCGGCCGTCGGTGCATCGGCGGTGGTGTATCGGATAAAGAAAAAATTACCGATAAGATCGATATTATTGTTTGACAGCGAGATGAAGCCGTGCTATTTTACAAAATAGCAATTCTCTGAAGTCTGTCAACCTACGGACGGAGCGTCTACGGTGGCCGACCGTTAGGGCTCGTGGGGAAACCTGCTTGCCTCCCGGTACTTGGAAAAGAGAAATCTATTATATTCCACGTTTCGAGGAGGCTGTATGGCGTACATGGGAAAAATGCTGCGCGTGAATCTCACCGACGGCAGCATCAAGACCGAAGACACTCCGCTCGATCTAGCGAAGAAATACGTCGGCGGGCGCGGGCTCGCAGGGCGTATTCTCATGAATGAAATAGACCCAAAGGTAGACGCGCTCTCACCCGAGAACAAGCTCATCTTTGCATCCGGTCCGCTTTCAAACACCAACGCACCTACCGGCGGGCGCTATATGGTGATAACCAAGGGCCCGCTTACCGGCGGAATCGCCTCGAGTAACTCCGGCGGCCAATGGGGCGCATTCCTCAAGAAAGCCGGCTACGACATGATCATCTTAGAAGGTAAATCACCGAAGCCGGTCTACCTTTCGGTGATGGAGGACAAAGTCGAGATTCGCGACGCCGCGCATCTTTGGGGCAAGCGCGTTCCCGAAACTACCGATACCTTGATCGCGGAGTCCGGCGAGAAGAACGCCAAGGTGGCTTGTATCGGCCCGGCCGGTGAAAAACTCGTGTACTTCGCCTCGATTATGAACGAGAAGCATCGCGCCGCCGGTCGCACCGGGGTGGGCGCGGTAATGGGCAGCAAGAACCTCAAGGCGATCGTGACGTTTGGGAAGCAGAAATCACCGATCCCTGATGAAGACAAATTCAAAGCACTCGTCAAGGACAAGATCACCACAATCCGCGGGAACGGCATAACCGGCGAAGGTCTGCCGAAGTTCGGCACCAAGGTGCTCGACAACATCATCAACGAGAACGGGCTCTATCCTTCGTATAACTTCCAGGACGTGCAGTACGACAACACCTACAACATGTCGGGTGAAGCCTTGGTGGAGAAGGGTTATCTCACCAAGAACTCCGGGTGTTACATGTGTCCAATCGCGTGCGCGCGTAACGTTGAGCTGCCGAACGGTCGCAAAGGCGAGGGGCCCGAGTACGAAACCGGCTGGTGCTTCGGCCCTCTGCTGGGCTTCGACGACCTCAACGTCATCTGCGACGCCAATTTCCTTGCGAACGATCTCGGTCTCGATACCATCTCGGCCGGCGTCACAATTTCGTGCGCGATGGAGATGTACGAGAAAGGCTTCATCAAGAAAGAAGAGTTTGAGCATGGGCCTGAGCTCAAGTTCGGGAACACCGAGGCGCTGATGTACTGGCTCAAGAAGATGGCGTACCGCGAGAATGACCTCGCCGACCGCATGGCTTACGGTAGCCTGCGCTTCGCAACCGAGCGCGGCTGTCCCGAGTTCTCGATGACCGCGAAGGGACAAGAGCTTCCGGCCTACGACCCACGCGGCGTGCAGGGCATGGGGATGTCGTACGCCGTCGGTAACCGTGGCGGCGATCATGTGCGCAGCTACCTGATTGCGCCCGAGATTCTCGGCGCCCCCGAGAAGTTGGACCCGCAGGCAACCGAGGGCAAGATGCAGTGGCTGTTTATCTTCCAGAACCTCACCTCGGTGATCGACTCCTCCGGGCTGTGTCTCTTCACCTCGTTCGCGCTCAGCGCCGACGACTACGCCGATATGCTCAACGCCGCTACCGGCTTCGACTACTCAACCGAAGAATGGTTGCGCTGCGGCGAACGCATCTGGAACCAGGAGCGCTACTTCAACTACCAGGCGGGCATTGGTCCCGAGACCGACACGCTTCCCAAGCGCTTCTTCGATGAGCCGGCGAAACGTGGGCCCAACAAGGGTCAGGTCCATAGGCTGCCCGAGATGCTGCCGGAGTACTATCAGATTCGCGGCTGGACGGCCGAAGGTATCATCCCGGACGAGAAACTGAAGGAGCTCGAGATCGTCTAGGTCTCGGGCTGCAGATCAACACTTCAGGCGCCGGACGCTCTTGCACGCGCAGGGGCGTCGGCGCTAAGCTATGGGTATGACAGTCAAGTTTTTTGCCACCCTGAGGGCCGCCCTCGGGGTGGGTTCGGTAGAACTGGAACACGATACGCCCATGACGGTGCGCGAGGTGCTCGAACGCGCCGAGCAAGAAACCGGTAAGCCGATTATGCAGGAGCTCTTTGAAGACGACGGCTCGATGCGTATCGGCGCGATGGTGCTTGTCGACGGCAAGAATATTTCTCACCTCAACGGGCTAGATACTACGGTGCAGTCCGAGACCCTCTCGGTCTTTCCCCCTGCCGGGGGCGGATGATCGCAGCGGTGTGCGAATTTTGCACCTTCACTCGCCATTATAGATAAAATTTGCTTGCATAACGTATATTACTGCGGTAGTATGATTTCCGTGAACGAAACGATTCTAAGCAACGCCTCGGGTGGCTCAATGCTTGAGCCGGCCAAGGTTTTCGGTATCATAGACGCGGTATCGTACAGAGTTCCCACCGAGACGGTTCCGCTGTCCGACGCTTTAGGGCGAGTTATGCCCGGCGGCGTTCAGTCGCGGATCGCATCGCCGCCGTTCGACAAAGCCGCGATGGATGGGTATGCGGTATCGACGCTCGAGCGCCGCGACGCCTACCGGGTGGTGGAAACGGTTGCCGCGGGCGACACGCCGCAACGTATGCTGCAGCAAGGCGAGTGCGCCGCGATCATGACCGGGGCGATGCTCCCGTTCGGCGCCGACAAGGTGATACGGCGCGAGTATACCACGCGCGAAGGCGACACAGTCCGCGTTACCAAGCCCGAGCCGGCTGAGAACATCATAAAGGCCGGAGAGAACTGTAGCGCCGGCGATACCGTTCTCACCCCGCGGGTGATCCGCGCGCAGGACATCGGTGTGGCGGCCTCCGTCGGTGTGCCGACGCTCGAGGTTGCGCGCCGTGCGCATGTGGGCGTGATCTCAACCGGTTCCGAGCTGCGCTCGCCCGGCGAAGAACTCGGGGGCGGGCAGATTTACAACAGCAACGGGTATCAGATCACCGCGCAAATGGCTTCCTACGGCTGCACAACCACCAACCACGGGGTGGTCTCGGATGAGCGCGAACAGCTCGCCGAGGTCGTGAAGATCGCGCTGCAGGAGTCCGATATCGTGATTCTCTCGGGCGGTGTCTCGATGGGCGAGTTCGATTATGTACCGAGCGTCCTCGCCGAGTGCGGGGTCGAGATTGCGTTTCACAAAATAGCGTTCAAGCCGGGGAAACCCACCTTGTTCGGACGCAAGGGCGACAGCTTTGTGTTCGGCCTTGCTGGGAACCCGGTCTCGACCTTTGTGTTGTGCGAGGTGCTGGTGAAGCGGTTGCTGCTGCGGATCAGCGGCCTCGAGTCCGAGCCGGCGCTCGTCCGAGGAGAGCTCGGTGCCGACGTGAAACGGAAGCTAACCGACCGAATCGAGTATCGGCCGGCATGGCTCAACGATGGAGTTGTGCATCCGATTATGTATCAGGGTTCGGCGCACCTTAATGTGTTGAGCGAGGCGAATTGCCTGTTCTGGCTAAATGCAGGCGTAGACCAGTTGTCTAAAGGAACCGCGATCGATGTTAGACCGATTTGACCGCGAGATCAGTTATCTGAGAATATCGGTGACCGAACACTGTAATCTGCTGTGCAGCTACTGCGTTCCCGTCGGCTGCGTTCTCAAGCAGAGTAACGATGACCGCCTCTCGGCCGAAACGATTATTCGCATCGTTCGAGAGGCCGAAGCGGTAGGAATTCGGAAGGTTCGCCTCACCGGGGGGGAGCCGTTGGTGCGCAAGGACATCGTTGAGATTGTCGCCGGGATCAAGGAGTGCTCCCATATCGAGCATCTTGCGATGACGACAAACGCGGTGTTGCTGCCCCGCTATGCCGAGCGCCTTCGCGACGCGGGGCTTGATACGGTCAACATCTCGCTGGACTCACTCGATGACAACAAGTATGCCGATCTTACGCGAAACGGCCGGCTCGAGCACGCGATGCGGGGTATTGAGGCTGCGCGCAGCGTGGGGTTCACAATCAAGATCAACATGGTGGTGTTCAACGAGACCGGCGACAGCGAAGTGCAGGCGATGCAGCGGTTCTGCGACGAGAACGGGATGGCTTTGCAACTCATAAACCACTATGATCTGACATCTACAAAGTTCAACCGCTACCGGTTTGACCGGCCGCCGAACTGCCTTGAATGCAACCGTATCCGGCTGCTCGCAGACGGCTGCCTCAAACCCTGTTTGCATTCCAACGATGAGATCCCGGTAGACATGGAGAACATCTGTGAGAGCCTTGAGCGAGCGGTGTTCGCGAAACCGTTATACGGCACGGTCTGTACTAACCGTTCGATGGTGCAGATCGGGGGGTAGGTGTGGAGTTAAGTCACGTTGATGAGCGCGGTCGGGCCCGCATGGTCGACGTATCGGCGAAGCCGCGGGTGCGTCGCACTGCCGAAGCCGCGGGAAGGGTGCGCATGGCCGACGAAACCATTGCGTTGATTCGCGATAACGCCATCGCCAAAGGCGATGTCTTGGCCACCGCGCGAATCGCGGGAATCATGGCAGGCAAGCGCACGGCCGATTTGATTCCTCTGTGCCACAACATCGAGATCGACCAAGTCGAAGTAGAGCTCGAGATTGAGCGTGACGCGGTTGCGGTAACGGCTCGTGCGGTCTGTACCGACAAAACCGGAATCGAGATGGAAGCGCTCACCGCGGTGTCGGTTGCGTGCCTCACGATCTACGATATGTGCAAAGCCGTCGACAAGGCGATGCGGATAGAGGATGTGCGGTTGCTCGAGAAGACCAAGGAACAGGTGGGGTAGCGGTTCATGTGGTTCTACATGAGGAGTGTCGCCGACGGGCCGGCGTATTCAGTGCCCGCATCCGGATGTAGGAGTTAGGGTGAGAGTCGGTATTATCACAGTCAGCGACAGGATCTCTCGCGACGGAGAGCCCGATCACGCGGGATCCGAGATCGAAGCCGTGCTTCGGGCCGGGTTACCGGAGGTTGAGGTCGAGCGCCGCGCCGTTTCGGAGGAACCGCACGCTATTCGGGCGGCGCTTGAAGACTCAGCCGATCGCGAGTTTGTGCTCACAACCGGAGGAGTTGGAATCGCGGAGCACGAGATAGTGCCTGAGGTTACCGAGGCGTACTGCGATCGCCTTCTGCCGGGCGTTGCCGAGGCGCTGCGCGCGGCGTCGATGCACGAAACGCCGCTCGCGATGCTGATGCGTTCGGTCGCCGGCATCAAGGGCACCACCATCATCGTGAACCTCCCTGAGTCGGCGCAGCATGTGCGCGTAGCTGCGCGCGCGCTCCTTCCGATCATGCGGCATACGCCGAGCATGATCCGAGGCGAGGATGCCGAGTAATCCCTGCACCCGGTGCGCTTTGACATCGATGCGCTTTGCACTTGCGTCACAACGTGTCTGGCGTTATTCTGGGCGTTAGCTATGGACATTGAAATCTTTCGTTGGGCGGCACAACGGTGACCGAGCACTCCCCGAACAGTAGGCAGTGGATGAACAGCGAGGAACGAACCTACGACGAAGCGTACCGGGTTGCAACGCTGTACTACTATCAAAGACTTAACACTGAGCACATCGCGAAAGAGATGGGCTTCTCGCGACCCAAAGTCTCGAAGTTGTTGAACTACGCCCGCGAGCACGGAATCGTCGATATTCAGGTCTTCGATACGCGTACGCGGTTGTCTCCGTTGGAGGAGATCGTCCAGGCGAGATTCTCGCTCAAACGCGTGCATATTGTGCCGGTGCCCTCGTATACCGGAGAATCGGTGTGGCTCGAGCGCGTCGCCCGCTATACCGCCAACTACTTAAATCAGATTCTGGTGGGGCATCAGGTGCTCGGGATCGCGTGGGGAACCACAATCAGCGAGATCAGCATGCACCTCATCCCGAAGGTCTTGATTGGGCTAAAGGTGGTGCAGCTCAACGGCTCGGCCAACACCGCGCTCTCGGACAACCGCTACGCCGCCGATATCCTGCAGACCTTTGCACGCAACTATCAGGCAAGCGTGCAACTGTTTCCGGTACCGAGCTTCTTTGATTACGAAGAAACGAAACGAGCTCTCTGGCGTGAACGCAGCATTCAGACGATCCTCAAGCAACAACAGGAAGCCGATGTCTTGCTTTACAGCGTCGGCGCTGTGCACGCCGGGGTTCCCAGCCGCGTCTACGCCGGCGACTATCTCGAGCCGAGCGACCTAGAAGAGCTCAATCGGCAGAACGTGGTAGGCGACATCTCTACGGTGTTCTTTCGCCCCGACGGTAGCTGGGCCGATATCCCACTCAATCGGCGTGCAAGCGGTCCCCCGCTGAACCTCTACAAAACCGTCGACCGCGCGTTATGCGTTGTCTCGGGCAGTGCCAAGGTGCACGGGCTTCACGCCGCGCTCGAGGCCGGTTACATGAACGAGTTGATTGTAGACGAACCCACCGCTCGCTCGCTGGTAAAGGCATATCTGCCTGAGTACGTTGCCTCCGATGGTGAGGTCGCGTTGTTTTGAACAGGCTAAGTCCGTACAGCGCATCGGGAGCGTCAAAGCGAACCGGCGGCGGGCGTTCCGTTATCTTGGCGACGTTGTGGATTGTCGTCGTATCGGTTGCGATGAGCCCTTCCGGGGCGTTTGCGGAGAACGCCCTCGAAGAACCGGGTTCAGGAGTGCGAACGGTCTTCTATCCGCAGATCGGGTATACCCCTGAGCTGGGCTGGTTATTCGGTGCCGCCGGTCTGATCATCTATGACCCAATCGGGTCGCCGCCGGAGCCGCCGGGTCTCGCACCCGACGCGACGCGTCCACCCGGCGTTGAGTTCGCCGAACGCCCGTCGAACACCCTCATGCTGTCGGGCTTCTACACCACCACCACCGCGTATCAGCTCAGCGTCTCAAGTACGCAATACCTGTTCGGTGACCGGTTGCTGCTCGATACCGCAGCGGCGTTTTCCGAGGTACCGACCGAGTTCTTCGGGATCGGTGGTGACGCCGCTCCGAAGGAAGACTATCTGGAGCGCGGCGCGTCCGGCGATATCGCGGTGCTGTTTCGCATTCTCCCGCGGGTCCGTGTTGGGCCTCGGTTTCGGGCCACACGCTACTGGGTGAGCGAGCGCGACGACGGCGGGTTGCTCGCTGCTGAGTCGATAGCCGGGGCCGAGGGCGCGACGGTGCTGATACCGGCCGTAGAGCTGCGCTACGATACACGTC
>SLBH01000090.1 GCA_007126415.1 Spirochaetales bacterium | reverse complement strand
GGGCTGTTCTATCGCGCGCTTACGCGCAAAGTGCTCGACCACGGACACGATCCGGCCGACCGCGCCGCGGTGCTGAGCGTCGCCGAGCGTAGCACGCTCGAGTGGAAAGACAACGCGGTGTACCTAGACGGCGAACCGGTCTCGGAGGGGCGGCTGCGCACCGACGAGGTGGACCGGCATGTCGCGCAGGTATCGTCGTTTCCTGAGCTGCGCGAGTTAGTCAACACTGCGTTGCGTAAATCGGCTCAGAAGCAAGACAGCGTGGTGGAAGGGCGCGACATTACAACGGTAGTGTTCCCCGACGCCGAGGTGAAGATCTATCTCGACGCCGGTATCGCGGCCCGGGCTGAACGTCGGTACCGCGAGAACACCAGCGGTTTGAGCCTCGAGGAACTCAAAGCCGCAATTGCCGAGCGCGATCGCCTCGATCGCGACAAGCAGCAAGGTAAGCTCCGGGTTAGCGAGGACGCGGTGTATTTGGATACCTCGGACTTGACCATCGGTACAGTTTATGACACAGTTATGGAAACAATTCGGTTGAAACGTTAATCAGGAGAACTAGTAGGTATCATGGTAGAGAAGGAAGCGCAGAACACAGAGTCGCTCGGTGAAACTGTTCCTGAGGAGACTCGTGACGAGTTTCTCAAAACCATCGACGAGATGGAAGTCAACCAACCCGAGGTTGGGGAGTTGATCAGCGGAACGGTTGTGTTAGTCGGCTCAGAAAACGTGTTCATTAACATCGGCTATAAATCCGACGGAAAAGTTGCACTCGATGAGTTTGAAGAACCCCCGCAGGTCGGAGATGAGGTCGATGTCGTGCTTCAGAGTCGCGACGCACGGTCCGGTGGTGTTCCGGTTTCAAAGCGCAAGGCCGACGAGCGAGTATTCTGGAAAGAGCTCAAGCAGGCTTTCCAGGACCATACTCCGGTGGATGGAAAGGTTACGCGCAGCGTAAAAGGTGGGTTCGAGGTACAGATTCACTCGGGTGTCCGTGGGTTCAACCCCATCTCAAAGATGGATACCCATCGTATCGAGAATCCCGACGAGTACGTCGGGCTCGAGTCCAAGTTTTACGTTGAGCGTCTATATAGCGAAAACCGCGTCAACATTATCCTTTCACGTCGCGCGTGGCTTGAGGAAGAGGTGCAGCGCAAGCGCGAAGAGTTCTTCAAGAGCGTGGATATCGGCGATGAAGTAACCGGTGTCGTGAAGACCTTTACCTCGTTCGGCGCATTTATCGATCTCGGCGGTTTCGATGGGTTGCTTCACATCAACGACATGAGTTGGGGCCACGTGACCCGCCCCAAAGACATCGTCAAGAAGGGCGAGGAACTCACGCTCAAGGTTATCCGCATGGAGCCTGAAGATCAGAAGGTCAACCTCTCGCTTCGGCACATGACCCCCGACCCGTGGGAGAGCTTCGAGGACAAATACCGTATAGATGACGTCGTGCCCGGCCGTGTTACCAAGCTTGCCGACTTCGGCGCGTTCATCGAACTCGAGGAAGGTATTGAAGGCCTGGCGCATATCTCCGAGCTTTCGTGGGTCAAGCGTATCAATCACCCCAAAGAGGTCTTGAAGCCCGGCGACGAGGTCGAGACGAAAATCCTCGATTACGACCTCGCACAAGGGCGTGTATCGCTCGGGCTGAAACAGGTCCTGCCCAATCCGTGGGAGAGCATGGCCGAGCAGTATCCGGCAGGCACGCAGTTTGTGCGCCCGGTGAAGAAGATCACAAACTCGGGTGCGTTCATCGAGCTGGAAGAAGGCATAGACGCCTTCTTGCATATCGACGATCTCTCTTGGGCGAATCGTCCGCGCAACGTTTCCGACGTGCTCACCGAGGGTGAGGATGTAGAGGTAGTGGTGCTGTGGGTTGACCCCGAGAATCGCAATATTCGCGTAGGCGTAAAGCAGCTCTCCGAAGACCCGTGGACTACCTTGAAACAGGTTTCCCAACGTCGCGAGATCATCGAGGGTGAGGTCACCAACATCACCGATTTCGGACTGTTCCTGCGTGTATACGGCGGAATCGAAGGCTTGCTGCACAAGAACAACCTCACCGATCCGCGCGTAGAGCCGTACGAGCAGGCCGTCAAGAATATCTCGGTCGGAGACAAAATCAACGTTGTGATCACCGAGATCAACCCGGCGAAGCAGCGGCTTTCGTTGTCGGTTCGCGAGCTCGAGCGCAAAGAGCAGCGTGAAGAGATGCAAAAGTACATTCACGACTCGGGAGACGAGGACACCTTCACGCTCGGTGAGTTCTTGAAGGATAAAGGCGAGGTATAACGCCGTGCGTGGGTCTGCAACGAAATGGTTAAGACGAATATTGATCCGCAGAAGTTCGAAACCTTCATTGAGATCAACACCTTAATCAATTCGTATTATGCAGACCCTCGCGCTCTTCTGCAGCGCATTCTTGAATCCGCGACCCGCTTAACCGGCGCAGAGGCGTCGTCTCTGTTACTGCTGAAGCCCGAAACCGGGAATCTGCATTTTGAGATTGCGCTCGGCTCCAAGGGCGCTGAGGTCAAGCAGTTTAGTCTCAAGCGCGGCGAGGGCATCGCCGGTTGGGTTGCGGAGAACAATCGTTCCTTGATCGTCAACGACGTGACACAGGACGAGCGCTTTCAACCGCAGATTAGCTCGAGTATTGAGTTCGACACCTACGCGATTCTCGCGGTTCCGATGCGGATCGAGGAACGCTGTGTCGGTGTTCTCGAGATGGTAAACAAGGCCGATAGCGGTCAGTTTACCGAGGACGACCGCCAATGGCTCGAGATCTTCGCCACGCAGGCTGCGCTTGCGATTCAGAACGCCAAGTCGTTTCAAGCGGTGCGCGACCAAATCGATATTTTGAAAGACCAAATGAACGGCGTCAAGGGCTACCACACCATGATCGCCGAAAGCCGCGTGATGCAGGAGAAACTCGAACTCGTTTCCCGCATCGCCGAGACCGATTCATCGGTTCTGATACTCGGAGAGAGCGGGGTTGGGAAGGAACTCATCGCCGAGCAGATTCACAAACGCAGCACACGACGATACGGCCCGCTGGTGCGCGTGAACTGTGCTGCGCTTCCTGAGCCGTTGCTCGAGAGCGAGCTATTCGGGCACGTAAAGGGTGCGTTCACCGATGCCGACCGCGACCGTACCGGACGCTTCGAACTGGCCGACGGCGGCACCATATTCCTTGACGAGATCGGAGACCTGCCGCCGAGCTTGCAGGCCAAGATGTTGCGCGTAATCCAGGAGCGCAGCTTCGAGAAGGTGGGATCCAGCACGCCGAAGAAGGTCAATGTGCGCATCCTCGCCGCCACCAACAAAGACATCGCGAAGGCTGTGGAGCAACGCGAGTTTCGAAGCGACCTGTACTACCGGCTGAATGTGCTCCCGCTCGAGGTGCCGCCGCTCAGGCGCCGGAGAGAGGACATTCCCGTGTTGGCCGAGTTTTTCTTGAAGCGCGTGAATCAGGAGACCAAGAAACAAGTGCAGGGGTTCACCGACGAGGCTATGGAGATCCTCTTGTCGTATTCTTGGCCGGGCAATGTGAGGGAGCTTGAGAACGTGGTAGAGCGCGCGGTGGTAATCTGCGATAAGAGCTATGTAAGCCCAGCCGAGCTGGCGCTTGAGCCCGCCGGCGGCTC
>SLBH01000125.1 GCA_007126415.1 Spirochaetales bacterium | reverse complement strand
ATGACGCGCTCGCCGAGAATCGCGCGACGCAATATCGACGACGGCATCTACGCGCTCGCTGTTGCGCCGATAGACGATGTCGGGAACGTCGGCGAGCCGCAGACGCTGGTGTTCCGCACCAACAAGTATATCCCGACGACCGAGATCTGGAACATCAGCAGCAGCCGCGACATGCTCGGGCGCTACAGTCTCGAGATACTGGGTCGCGGGTTTACCGCCGAAGGTGAGGTAGAGGAGATCGTTCTAGACCGCGAAGGTGAAGAGCCGTTTGATTACGTCTTTAGCCTGGCCGACGGCGCGTTCTCGCTCGACGGCGATCAACGAATCAGCGATATTCTGATCGACCGCGTGCGCACCGGGGAGTATCGCATTGGGCTGCGCCATTCCGAACGCGGTTTGCAGTTCGCCGATCGCGCGCTCGCGTTTGAGGAGAGCGGCCACATCAGCTTCGGTAATTACACCGTGCGCTACGAGCCGCGCTTTGTGGGTGCCCCGCGCGGCGGGTTCAGCCTCGCGGCCGCCGACGTTATGCTCGGCGGAGCGGCGCTCCTGTTGGCGTTGGTGGTTGCGTTCTCAGGTTCGCGCGTTGCGGGGCTGGTGGCCGAGTCGCGACTGTTGGAGATGGAAGTAAAAGCGCTGCTGGCCGGTGCCCCGTTGCCGTCGCAGAAAAAGGTGGAGAGGATCAAGGCTATGAAGAGACGCGGAGTAGGGCTGCGGGTTAAGTTCGCGTTTTTTGTCGTACTGTTGGTGGTGGCGGTGGTGGTGCTGGTGGCGTTCTTCCTCGGCTCCACCGCCTTAGAGCGCCAAGAGAACACCCTTGCGCGAGGTTTGGAGCAGCGCGTGGAGGTGCTGCTCGAGAGTCTCGTGACGCAGTCCGCGCAGCTGCTCGATAACCCCGAGGACAACCTGATAGAGCTGTCGCAGCTCACGCGCCAGACCGGAGTCATGGACGAGGTTCTTTACCTCACCGTCACCGGCCGCGGTCGAGAAGGAACGAGCTTCGACTACATCTGGGCGACCAATGATCCGGCGCTCGAGGCGATCGGCACCGCCGAGTATGACGAAGCGGCTGCCGGGCGCGAGATTCTTCCCAGTATCGACACCGGAGAGCTTCAACCGTTCGGGCAGTCGCGTCTCGAGGACCCGGCGTCGGAAGCGATCCCGGAGCTCGAGGAAGAGATCAATCGGCGTGCTCGCGAAGAGCTCGGCGATATTCCGCAACAGATCGACGACTTCACCGACCGGATCAGTGAACTGGTGTTGATGGGCACGCCGGAGGCCGAGGCTGAGCTCGCCGAGATAGACGAGATCAGAACCGAGCTCGAGAGTCGCGTCGGCGAGGTGCTCGGCGAGGTTGGCCGTGGCATTCAAAGCTACCCGGAGTTTGACGCCGGCGAGCTCGGTCGCGATACCACCGAGTACCTGTTCTACAAGCCGGTGCTGTTCCGCATGGTCGGCGAAACGCCGCAGGAGGCGCGCTACTATCGCGGCATGGTACGTCTCGGTGTATCGACTGAGTTGATTCTGCACGAGATCGACGAGACCACGCAGGATCTCATCATGAGCACCGTGGTCGTGGCGGTCGGCGCGCTGATAGCCGGTATCATCGGCGCGACAATTCTCGCTACAATCGTCGTTATCCCGATCAACAGGCTGATGCGCGGTGTTGAGGTCATCAGGGATACCGAAGACAAAGAGAAGCTTGCGGATCATCTGATCAATGTGCGTACGCATGACGAGCTCAAGCTCTTGGCCGATACCGTGAACTCTATGACGCAAGGGCTCGTGAAGGCCGCGCAGGCCAACAAGGACCTTACCGTCGGTAAGGAAGTGCAGAAGATGTTCATCCCGCTCGACCTCACCGGCGCCGGGCAGAAAATGACGACCGGGTACGAAGACCTACCGACGGTTGAGTTCTTTGGGTACTACGAAGGCGCGAAAGGCGTCTCAGGAGACTACTTCGACTATCGCAAGCTCGACGATGTGCATTACGCCTTGATCAAATGCGACGTCGCCGGCAAAGGCGTCCCGGCGGCGCTCATCATGGTTGAGGTCGCGACCATCTTTCTCGATTACTTCACTAACTGGACGCTGAAGACGCACGGGCTGCGGCTGAGCAAGCTGGTGTATCGTATCAACGATCTGCTCGAGGAACGCGGATTCAAGGGCCGCTTCGCCGCGTTCACGGTAGCCTTGTACAACTCCAGCACCGGAAAGCTGATTCTCAGCAACGCCGGGGATAACCAACTGCATATCTATAAGGGGGCGCGTCGGCGGGTGGTGCAGATGAGCATGCCGGAGACCCCGGCGGCCGGTGTGTTCCCGAGCAGCATGGCGCCGCAAGGGTTCCCTGAGATCAGCCTCACGCTCGAACACGGCGATATGGCGCTGTTCTTCACCGACGGCGTGGAGGAGGCGAAGCGCAGCTTCCGCGACTCGGAGTATCAGCCGATGAGCGACAAAGACGGCGTCGGCGATGAGGAGCTCTCCCTGAAGCGCATCCACGACATCGTGGCGGCGGTGCAGGCCGGTGACCGGTACACGCTCGAGCGCGTGCATAGCCCCGACCCCGACGAGGTGCTGACCTTCAACTTCGGCTCCTGCGAGCCCACCGCAAGCAACGCAACGCTTGCGCTCATGGCGGTTGAGAAAATCTTCCGGCTCTACCGCGCCCCGGAGGCCGGCGCCGAGCAGCGAATCGCGGTCGACAAGAAGATCGACGATTTTCTAAAGGTGCATTTCGAGCAGTACAACCTGTTCTTCGGCCATCCCCGGCAGGGTACGCCCGAGGACTCACTCTACAACGAGTACACGCACCTCGTTGAGGACGAGCAGTACGACGACCTCACGATGCTCGCGCTCAGGCGCAAGTAGGCTGCGACGAGGGCGCTGTCGCGATGCCGGTGAGTCCTGTGAGCTTCTACTGCGAGAACTGCGGCAAAGGGGTTAGGCCAAACGCGAGGGTCTGCCCGCACTGCGGCCGTTTTTTCTCGGCGGTCAAATGCCCGGCCTGCAACTTCAGCGGCGAGGTGGCTCTGTTTATGGCAGGGTGCCCAAACTGCGGGTACACCGGTGCCGGGCGCAGCGAGCAACGGTTTGAGGTCATAGACCTCGGAACACGAGGCGCGCGGTCCGGCCGCTCCAAGCGGCGCTACTGGGATCGCAAGCCCGGTGAGCGTCCTCGCTGGCTGTTTGCGCTCACGATGTCTATTCTCGCGGCCTCGTTTCTGGTTCTTGTCTGGATTTACCTTCGATTGTGAGCCGCTCGCATGCGGTCAGTACAGAAACCCGAGTCCGATACCGCCGAGGAGATAGTAATCGCTCAGCGACTCGAGTTCCCCGGCTGCGTACGCCGAGACGACCATCAAGGTGCGCGGGATCATGAGATGCGCCTCGAGACCGGTTGAGACCGGAAGGTCGAGCGCGACTGCGCCCTCGCCCAACGGCTCAGAGCGTAATGCCGTCGATACGCCGGTCTGAAACGAGCCGATATCGAGGTAGGCGCCGGTGCGCAGGTACGCCCACGCCCCGAGTTCGGGGTCGGCCTCGAGCGCTTCGCCGTACCACGGGCGTGCCGGTGAGAAGGCCAGTTCCGGGGTTGCGACAAAGCGCACGGTGCTGAACCTGAGCTCGAACGGGGTCGAGAGCTT
>SLBH01000136.1 GCA_007126415.1 Spirochaetales bacterium | reverse complement strand
GGCAAAAAACATTTCCGGTCACTATTCCTAAGGAAGTAGCCGCGCGCTTTCCAGGCGTGGCGTATTTTGAGGTCACCGAGGAGGGAGGCCGCGTTATTCTCACGCCGCTGCGACCGAGCCGGGCCGAGGAGGTACGTGAGCAGCTGCAGGACTACGGTATCGAGCCGAGCGATGTAGAAGACGCGGTGCGCTGGGCGCGCTCGCCGCAAACCGACGGTGCCTGAGTCACGCCCGCCGCGCGTGGTATTCGATACCAACGTGGTAGTCTCGGCGCTGCTTTTTGAAACCGGGCGGCTCAGTTGGTTGCGCTCGACGTGGTGGGGCAACAAGTTCCGGCCGGTCGTTAACCGGAGCACCGTGCGTGAACTCCTGCAGATCCTCACTTACCCTAAGTTCAAGCTACAACCGGCAGACCGCCACGAGCTTCTGGCCGAGTACCTGCCGTATGCCGAACGCTTCGACACCCCGGTAATCGGCGCGGGCGCTGTCTGCGGAGACGCTCACGATCGGGTCTTGGTGGATCTCGCGGTGGCCTCGGCTGCCGAGTATCTCGTGAGCGGCGACCGGCATATCGTCGCCCCGGCGCCCGATCTGGCGGTGACCGTGCTCACTCCGGCCGAGTGCATGAAGCGGTTCCACGATCTCCTTTAGTATCCGTTTTACGGCAAAACCCGGACAATCCGCATGCACAAGCGTTGTGGATAAACAGCCGCTTGGGCGTAGTTCGATTTGGGGCGTGGTTCGATAGCGTGAACTTGAACCTTTGCAAGGCGGCGCTTCAGCTTTGAGCGCAGGGCGGATGCGCCCTGCGTGACAGCCCACGTAGGGAATATCGATCCTGAATACTACCTATCGCAACGACGGCGGAGACTGTCAAAGCGCCCATCCGTCGATCAGCCGAAAACCACGCCGTTGATAGGCGTGTCCGAGCCGGAGAAGAGGTGTAATCCTTCGAGCGCGAGCGGGGGATTCGACCTGCTGGGCCTCCCGCGACCTGCGTTCCACTGCGCTGCAGCGCTGCACTGCGATACGGTTGAATCCAGCGTGCAGAAACGTTATACTTGTAATACGAGAGGTGAACGATGCTGGCCGTTCGATTAGATCCTGAAACCGAGGACAGGCTGAACCGTCTTGCACAAGAGACCGGGCGGAGCAAGAGCTATTATGTGAAACAGGCCATCGAAAACTACCTGGAAGAACGTGAGGATTATCTACTCGCTTTGGCGGTGCTCGAGCGGGATGAACCCCGAAAGCCCATTGCTGAAGTGAGGAAAGACCTTGGCCTGGAACGTTGAGCTTACGGCAACGGCCGAGAAGCAGCTGAAGAAGCTGGATAGGAAGTGGCAAGGGATCATTCTTGATTATCTGGAAGATGAAATCGCGAGCCTCAGTGACCCGAGGAGCCGTGGGAAAGGGCTTGTGGGTGACAGGAAAGGTATATGGCGGTACCGGGTGGGCGATTACCGGATTCTCTGCCAGATTCTAGACCCGGAATTGGTGATTGTGGCGGTGACTATCCGTCACCGGAAAGACGTCTACGGAGACTGAGCCGGACAATACCGAACCGCCAAACAGGTACACGAAGACGCTCCACGAGCCGATGCCGACGAGACGATGCCTGCGCCTGGAGCGGACGTCTTCGTCACCGACGCCGCCCGCGTTGAGAGCTGCATCATCGTCCCTGTTCCCCACGTGATCCATCACGCAGAGCCGGTCCGCCCTGCGCTCGCAGGTAGAGTTGCCTGAACGAGACGAATAAACGCGATTGCCCGCCGCAGGCGCATCAGCCGCAATCGCCTTGTACTCGAGGCATTGGAAGAGGTGCTGGACCGCGACGCGGGCTAATGGCCGGAGGCGTTCTTCACACCGCCGGCCGATGCACAACACCGGGAGATGCTGAAGGACGCCACCCGTGAGCTCGAAGACGCTGTCTCTGGCGCACGCAGAAATCGTGGAGCGCCGCTGTTTTGATCTCGGTTCTCGATACCACCGCGTTCTCGGCCGCGATGCGGTATGACGAATCCATGATGAGCCACCTGAGATCTCGCAGCCCCGGAAGCGTTGCAACGGTACGGTTTATCATGCCGATTGAGCGCTCGCCGAAACTGCATTACCACCGCGTTTTTTCTCGACCGCTTTGATACAAGCACGCAGAAACTCGAACGCCTTGCCACGGTGCTGGAGACCGTTCCGCGTCAGACCTTCATAAACTCCACCATCTTCGGCCTGCGCAACGGGCGAGTGGTGTTTGCATTTAACTCCGGCTGGGACAGCGAGCAAGGTAGCCTGAACGATCTGCGCGTCTGGGACCGGGAGGCGCAGTCGCTGATTGAAGCGGAGCGGGTTGTTGCGCCGCGAGACGCTCGCGAGATTGCGCGGTATTTCGGCGATTACGAGGGAGGCCTCGCGAGCTATCCCGGCATGATGACGATCACGAGCCTCAAAAGCGAGGTTCTTGCCGGGGTTACCGAGGAGGAATGGGATCTGCGGGTAGCGAGAAAGCTGTGATGCAAAAAAGGCTTGTAATAGGTCATATTGTGACCTATGCTTGACCTATGAGGACCACAAGTGTTTCGAGCTTTAAAGCGCAGATTGCCCGGCATCTCAGGGCGGTAGAGAGTGGTGAAACAATCATCATCACCGATCACCGGCGCCCGGTTGCCGAGGTTCGCTCGGTGAGCCGTGATAACACGGTCTATGAGCCGGCCGAAACCCCGTTTTCCTCGAAAGCTTTGGAACCGCTCGAATTGAATTCCGGGCTTTGGAAAGAGCTAATTGATGAGGAGCGAGGTGGGCGGTGAATACGCAGTACCATTATCTCGATTCGAGTGCGGTA
Source organism: Spirochaetales bacterium (assembly GCA_007126415.1). Taxonomy (GTDB): domain Bacteria; phylum Spirochaetota; class Spirochaetia; order DSM-27196; family SLAA01; genus B1Sed10-166. Next base: position 842 of record SLBH01000136.1, on the reverse strand, counting down.
CTAGCGTGGTTACTGGAAGGCCGCGCGGTACTCGAGCGCCTGGAGGGTGAACCGAAGGTTGCATCGCTTCGACTGCTTTGGGTGGAGGTATCGCGTGCTTTGTACCGAGCATTACAGACGAACCGGCTCTCGCCGTCGGCTGCGACACACGCGCGCCATACCTTCGAGCGGCTTGCGGCGGGCATCGGCCGAATACACATGAGTGAGGCGGTGTATCGGCGCGCGGAGGGCCCCTACCCGCTGGTCGTTCGACCTGTCGATGCGCTGCATCTTGCCGCCGCGGAGGTTTGGCTTTCAGAAACTGAACACGCTACTGAACCGCCGGCGATGGCGATCTGGACGCTCGACGAGCGCATGAATCACTGCGCCGCACAGCTCGGGTTTCGAACTCCGCTATTGGATTTATGAACCCCGTGGTCCGCGGTGCCGGAGGCGGTGCGGCGCGGTAGGCGCCGCACGGGACCCCTGCAGCACGCGACCCCGGCGCTGCGGCCGCGGCCGGAGCGCAGGGGGCACGCCCAGTACCAAAAGCCGGAACTACGCCGGAGCCGACCTCACCACCTCTTGAGCCGCCGAGCTTGTGGTGAAGTGCTTGGCGGCCTAGTCCACGTTATCGTCAATAGCATCAATAGTAGCAATTAGATCCTCGAGATCCCAGTCGAGCAGTGGATCATCATTAGGATCGCCGTAAAGGCGCAGCCGCAGATTCATGCGGCTAAGGAGGCGTTCGTCTATTGTGTCTTCCAGTTCGTCGTATGTAATGTTGCGCTCTGAGTTCCGGTCCCCACCGTTAACCGTAATGAGAAAATGGGCGCCCTTCTTTTCAGTTCTGTTTTCCACCG
>SLBH01000207.1 GCA_007126415.1 Spirochaetales bacterium | reverse complement strand
TGGAGCGCTTGTCGGGGTGAAGGATATCTTTCGCGTCGACGGGCTACCGACGCGCGCGGGATCAAAGCTCCCGCCGGAGGTGTTTGCCGGACCCCAGGCCGAGAGCGTAAACAGACTACGCAGCGCCGGTGCGCTCGTGCTTGCAAAGACAGTGAGCACCGAGTTCGCGTACTTCAGCCCCGGCCCAACCCGAAATCCCTGGAACCCGCGGCATACTCCCGGCGGCTCGAGCAGCGGTTCGGCGGCGGCGGTTGCGGCGGGCTATGTACCGTTAGCGATCGGCACACAGACAATCGGCTCGATCACGCGCCCGGCCTCGTTTTGCGGCGTGGTGGGGTTCAAACCGAGCTTAGACCGTGTTCCAACCGCGGGTGTGGTGCCGTTTTCGCGCTCGGTGGATCACGTTGGGCTTTTCGCCGCCGACGTAGCGTCGGCCGGCGCCGGCGCAGCGGCGTTGTGTGACAACTGGATACCGCGTAAGCGGCGTGGCAAGGGGCGACCGGTTCTTGGGTTGATCGAGGACGCCTACGTGGAACAAGCCGAGGACGGCGCGCGAGAAGCGGTGCTCTCGGCCGCACAGCGGCTCGCCGAGTCAGGCTACGAGCTCAAGCGGGTCGCGCTGTTTCCCAACATCGAGCAGATCAACGCGTTGCATCTCGATTTGATCGCGCGGGAGTTTGCGCAGCTACACGAGCAGTGGTACGCCGAGTACGGCGAGCTCTACAGCGAGAAAAGCCGTGAGCTGATCAAAAAAGGCCGCGCCGTCACCGAGCAGCGTGCCGAGGAATCACGCCGAGCGATGGGCAGTGTCCGCGCGTGGGTGCAGCAGGCGATGCGCCAAGCCGGAGTTTCCGCGGTACTGTCGCCCGCTACTGTCGGCGAGGCGCCCGAGGGTATAGAGGCCACCGGAAGCCCGATCATGAACCTGCCGTGGACCTTCTTCGGTCTCCCCACTATCACGCTGCCGTGCGCCCTTGGAGTTCAGGGACTACCGCTTGGGCTGCAGATGGCGGGGTACTTTGGAGACGACGAGCGGCTTCTGAACGTGGCGGCCGAGGTAGAGCGGGTGCTCGCGTTCAAATCACGCCATCAGCGCGCAGAGCGTTGATCTCAGCCTCGGTGACGGCTCCCGGCCGCGGGGTTGAGTGCGCTTTGATCGTCATTTTGCGGGTAGTTCATGATTGACAGAGCGGCAAGCGTCGGGTGAGTATACGACCACAAAAACGCACCGTCGGTGCGCAGTGCATGATTCCGTGCAATTCAGTGCCACAAGGGGTTTGCTATGTCCGATGATCCGAAAACCACCGGTCCTGGTCCCGAGAAAGACTTCGAGGAGGAGTTTCGCGAAGGTCGCGATATCTCGTATCGCTTCTCCACGCCTCAGAAGGTCTTGATCGGTCTTCAGCATACGATGGCGATGCTGGGCGCCACGGTGCTCGTTCCGGTCATAACCGGGCTTAACGTTTCGGCGACACTTTTTGCGGTCGGTGTGGGAACCTTGATTTTCCACTTCTTCACCAAGGGGCGCGTCCCTGGGTTCTTGGGGTCGTCGTTTGCGTTCATCGCGCCGCTCCTGATTGCCGCCGAGACCTTGAGCCTACAGCACGCGCAGGCCGGTATTATCGGCGCCGGTGTGGTTTACATGGCGGTGGGGTTGCTCGTGCAGTCGATCGGTCCCGAGCGTGTTGCGAAGATCTTTCCGCCGATCGTCACCGGGCCTATTATTATGGTGATCGGGCTTGGGCTTGCGCCGGTTGCGATGGATATGGCGGGCGATCACTGGGGAATCGCGCTGCTGACGCTGCTGGCGGCGATCGGCATCACGATGTTCGGCAAAGGCATCATCAAGGTTGTCCCGATTCTCGGGGGGCTCTTGATCGGTTACATCGGTGCGTCAATTGTCGGCCTGGTTGATTTCAGCGGGATCGGTGAGGCAAGCATTCTCGGCTTTCCGGGCTTCACCGCGCCCCGCTTCGACGCACGGGTCCTTTTGATCGTCACACCGGCCGCGATCGTCTCGGTGATAGAGCATATCGGCGATATTCTCGCGATCGGTAACACCATCGACCGCGATATGAAGGTTGACCCCGGTATTCACCCCACCCTCTACGGTGGCGGTGTCGCGACCATGGTCTCGGGTCTGTTGGGTGGTCCTTCGCTCACTACGTACGGTGAGAATATCGGCGTTCTCGCGATCACCCGCGTGCACGCGACCTTTGTCGTGAGCATGGGAGCGGTCTGGGCGATCGTGATGTCGTTCATTCCCAAGGTAGAGGCACTGATTCAGTCGATTCCGGGCCCGGTGATCGGCGGTGTTTCGATCCTCTTGTACGGCATGATCGCGGGTGTCGGTATTCGTACTCTGGTTGAGGCCAAGGTGAGTCTACTCAAACCGCGTAACCTGATCATCGCGAGCGTTGTATTGATCATCGGTGTCGGCGGCGTTGCGCTCGAGCCGTTCGAAGGGCTTGAGTTGAGCGCGATGGTCTTGGCGGCGCTCGCCGGAATCATTCTGCAGCAGGTGCTGCCGGAATCGGCCTAAGGGAGGCCGTGCGCTCGTAGCAGGGCTGCGCCGAGGGCGCTCGCTGCGGCCCACGAGGCCGGATGCGTCGGACTCGCTCACGGTTCTGTGGAGCGTGAGCGAGTTTCCGACGGTGACGCCCGGAAATCGCACAACGGCCCTCCCGGCGCGCGCAGCGCGCGCTACTTGATGGTTTCCCAGGCCCAGTCGGACGGTTGTTGCTTGTAGAGCTCAACGTAGCACTGTGCCACCGCATCGGCGGTATGGTCGCCGGAGTCCTCAACCGGGCGCGTGATTGTCACGGTACCGGCGTGAACGCCATGCTCCTTGAGCTCGAGGAACAAGCTGTGGGCGTAGTTGCGTAGCGCCGCCTTTCCGAGCGAGTGCGAGGAATAGGTGGTCGACGGATCGATCGCGAACCCTCCCCCGGTAAACAGAATGGTGCCGGTTGCTCTCTTGCGCATCCCCGGAAGCACCGAGCGCACGCAGTGCATCGCCCCAAACAGCATGACCCCGAGGGTATCGGTGAGCGATCGTGGCTCAAGCTCGCTCGGAGCCTCTTTTTTCAGGACCGCGGGGTTATACACCAGAACGTCCGGCTCCCCAAGCGCCTCACGCACCCGAGCGAACGTCTGTTCTACCGAGGTGCCGTCGGTAGTATCCATCTGCTCAATATGAACCTTGGTACCGTCACGGGCGAGTTCGTCGGCGTACTGTTCAAGCTTGGCTTTGTCGCGTGCTATGAGAACGAGGTCGAGCCCTTCGGCCGCGAAAGCGCGCGCGATGGCACGGCCCATCGCCGGCCCGACGCCTACCACTGCACAGATCGGCTTGCTCATTGAATGCACTCCTCATTGGTAGCTGTGGGTTGTAGTTGCTGAGACCCTTCTAATCTACGCACTGCGGCGCGTTTCTGCAAGCCGTTATTGGGGCTGTTCTAGGGGCCTGAGGAGTTGTAGATAGAGCTCAGCTCGGCGCGCGGATAGTAGTGTGCGAGGATGGCTTGGTACGGATAGCCCATGCGTCCCATTGAGGCGGCTCCGGTCTGGCACATTCCGACGCCGTGACCCCAACCGCCGCCGCTGAACACAAAGAACTCGGGCAGGTGGTCGGCATTGTACACCGGATCAACCACGAACAAGGTGCTTCGCAAGCCGCCGAGGCGCCGGC
>SLBH01000217.1 GCA_007126415.1 Spirochaetales bacterium | reverse complement strand
GGTTAGGCTACACCAATCTAAGTGTGGACATCCATACCGTGGGCGACGTCGCCCGCGCGGTTTCCAAAGGGGCCGACGAGGAGCTCCGCTTACTGGCGAAACGGTGCCAGGCAGCGACTACAGCTAAGGAGGTCAGCTCAATCCTTCACCAGGCGGGAATGTCCGTGGAGAATGTCGAAACGTCGGAAACCACTGTTCCCGACGGCGCAATCGACCCAGTTTGCGGAATGGTAGTCCACCAGACCGGCAATCCTTTTGTACTCGAGGATGCGAATCAACCCCACTACTTCTGTTCCGAGGAATGTATGGACGCGTATCGGAGGGTGCAGGCACCGTAAGGTGCTTTCACTTACCTCCGGGCCAGTATCGCCAATGTGCGCATCGTGTGCTTAAGCTCGCGTGCTGCCTCGGACTCGTCTGTTGCCCCCATAGAGATCGCCCACAAGTAGCTCCTCGTGCGGCTAAGGGGTCAGGCGGGGTAGACCACGTTGAACGTGCCGCTTCCAAACGGTGGTGACTCAGACAAGTATGTGACCTGGCGCTTTCCTGCTTGGAAGTCATACCCCGGTATGGTATGGGGGGAACCCACAACTGGTCACCCATGTAAATACGAGTTTCCTGGTTAGATGAGTCGAAACCGAAACCTGGAGGATGGTTGGTGACGCCCGTCTCGATCAAGCACCGAAACGGTCGAATACTTCTTGTGCCGATCGATACCATGAAATCGTGTGACCATCGTCTCCTCCTCTTCCTCCTGAAAGCGAGAGAGCAGAGTACCGATGTCGGTTATGCGTTCCATTCCACTATTCAGCATCGCCACATGGGCGTGCTATTCTGTTGGTACGGGTGCGGTCGGTAGCCTGCCAAACCTATGAACGTGGTCGCAACCCGTGTCAGCGGGACGCCGCAGAAGAGCTACAGGCCATCGACCGTCCTGATCCCTTCGCTTCCGGATTGCTTTTGATCAGGACCAGTCTACCACCACCACCGACCGCATAATGCGCCTAACCGACGCTTGACACGAAAACATAACAACCTATGATTTGTTTCAGTCGTCGCGCAAGATCCTGGCCCGACACGAGTATATGACTTGCTTTCCATTCCATCGAGATATAGTACGCAGGCGCCGCGACTGGCACAAGGAGCGTGTGGGGTGTACGATGGTTGCATGAATGAATCCGGCTCCGACCGTAACGTTGCCATACTCTGGGATGTCGAGAACGTCAATCCCAATGCCACCTCCGAAATGGTCTCGACCATCACCGATTTTGCATCCCGCTATGGAAGGGTGTCGGTCTCGTTCGCCTTTGCCGACTGGAGCAGACGCAACTGGAAAGGCAGCGACGCTAAGCTCGCACAAGAGAGCTTTCAGCTTATACACGTCCCTCGGGCGAGAAAAAACAGCTCCGATATCTCCATGGTCACCCATGCCATGGAGCTTCTGTTCCTGTATCCGCATATTTCAAGCTATATACTCGTTACCGGTGACACGGATTTCCGTCCGCTCATAGTCTCCATACGCCGCCGCGGCGCGCAGAGCATTGTGCTGTGCGACTCGAAGAACGCGAGCGAGGATCTCCTGGCCCTTGCCGACAGCTTTCAGGACTATCGAGACCTGCTCGCAGATGAAGAGGCGGATCTCGAAGACGAGCGGGACGACGCAAAGAACGGACGGACGAACGGCAAGGACGACACCAAGCTGACCAAACAGCGCGCCTTCGAACTGCTTTCTGAGACCGTATCCATGATGAGGGAAAGCGGGAAGGTCCGGACTCTGGGCCCGGTAAAAATTCGCCTGCGCCTGCTGAACGAGAACTTCGACGAGTCCAAGCTCGGCTACCGCAGCTGGAAGTCCTTCGTGCTCGCGGCGCGGGACGAAGGACACGTGGCCATTACCCCGACCGACAACGACCTCGTACTCGATATTCCCGAAGCCTCACAAACTCAGCATTTCAGCTTCTCGGAGCCCTTTGCCACTCTGAAGGATGTGGTCCTCGAACACACGAAGAAATACGGCGGCAAGCCGGTGCCCTTTGCGCTTGTCAGCAAGGAAATGAAGAATCGCAATGTGGATTTTCACACCTTCGGATACAACCGCTTCAAGAAGCTCGCAGAGGCAGCAGAAAAGCGTGGCGTTATTGAAGTTGTCAGAGACGGGCTTGATCTGTTTGCAAAACCGGCTGAGAACTGAGCGCGTCGTGACTGTGAACTCCAAGCGACTCGTAACCTCGTCTCGTTGCCGTTGACTTGTTCAGCGTCCGGATTTCAACACCCGTCGGAGCTTCGCGAACTGCTCGAGACTCTGCTCGCCCGCAAAGAGCAACTCAGGCTTCAGGACGCCGCGGTAGACGACCTCAAAGCGATCCTGTCGCCGGACGCCGAGCCGGAGCAGAAGCCTATGGTCTCCGAGACAGCTCTACGGGAGCACTGCTATCGCGCAGCGCGGCACGAGGAGCGTGCGCAGGCGGTGATTGTGGACGCGGTCGCAGCACGGGTCGCCGAGAGCTACCGCTTTCCGGAGTTGCCCTCGATTGTGCGGGAGGTCGGTGAGCTGTTCTCACTGTCCGAGGCTCAGACACGTATTATCGCGGCTCTCTGTGCGGTTGAGGACGATGAGAACCTCGAAACCCTGCTGCGGCGGTCGAAGTATCGCACCACGATCGCGGTGATGGCCGAGCTCGCCGATCTCGACACCACCGAGTTTGTGCAGGAAACCGCCGCCGGATCTATGCTCGAGCGGCTCGGGCTTGTCTGCTATCGCGGTAACCGCGAGCACGCGCTCGATATCGAGATAAGCGGCCCGCTGCTGTTCGCGGTTCGCTCCAACACCATGGACGACCTGCACGCCGGCCTCTTTGAGGAAACGCCCGCGCCGCGCTTCGGGCTCGAGGAGTTCCCCGTCTCGCGCGCTGAGCTTCGCACCTGCAGCGCCGCACTGCGGGGAGGGCACCCCGTTCTCATCGCCGGGCGGCCGGGGATCGGCAAGACCGAGTTCGTGCGCACGCTCGTAGCATCTCTCGGGCGGAGCGCGGCTACGCTGGCGGCCGCAGCGCGCGCCGGAGAGCGCTCCTGTACGACCGCTCTATCGCGGTGCGCTCCTGGGAGCACTCGCAGATCGCCGAGTTTCTGCAGCAGCTTCAGGAGTTCGACGGCATTCTGATCGCCTGCACCAACCGCCTCGAGGCGGTAGATCCGGCAGTGCGACGTCGCTTTCACAAGCACGCCACCTTCGGCCCGATAGACGAGCAAACGCTGCCCGCGGCTCTCGCGCATATCTTCCCCGAGCTTGCGTTTAGCGAGCCCGATCTCGCCGCGCTCAAGGCCGGCCCGCCGCTGATGATGAGCGACCTCGCGACCGCAGCCGAGATGCTGACCCTCGATCCCCTCGGCGAGCCCGCCGAAGCTCCCGGCTCGCCGGCCCAATCTGCGCGATGAGGGTGACAACATCTTCATCGAGCTTACTCGGGCGAGCGCAAGCGGATACCTTATTGCCGGCAATACCCGAGACTTTCTGCCGGATGCCGACCTGAAGACCGAGGATACAGGAATTTTGCCCGCTCCCGGCCACTACCAGTAACCGTCGCCTCCCAGTACTCACCGAATCCGCATCACGCCGAACGGGCCCGGTGGCGGGGAGGCTTCGATCCGGTTCTTTTCCCAACTCCAGCGCGGCGGAAACCAACTGTATTCCGGTTG
>SLBH01000034.1 GCA_007126415.1 Spirochaetales bacterium | reverse complement strand
TTGGGCCGCTTACCGCCGAGCACCAAGGTCGCGCCCTCTTGCTTGGCGAGCTCTACGTAGTGCTCTACCTTAGCGCGATGCTCCTCCGAGATGAGCGGACCGCACTCGGTGCTCGGATCGAACGCCTCGCCGAGCTTGATCTTGGCGGCTCGCTTTTTGACCTCTTCCACGAGCTTGTCGTGAATTGAGTCTTCCACCAGCAGGCGAGCTCCGGCCGAGCACACCTGCCCGGCGTGGAAGAATACCGCGTTCAGCGCGTAGTCCACCGCGAGCTCGAAATCGGCATCGGCAAACACAATGTTGGGGTTCTTGCCCCCAAGCTCAAACGCGACACGCTTCATGTTGCCGGCCGCCGCCTGCATGATGTTCTGTCCGGTGGCGATGCCCCCGGTGAACGAGATAAGGTCGACATCGTGATTGGCCGCGAGCTCATTCCCGACCGTAGGTCCGGGGCCGAGCACCAGATTCACCACCCCCGGCGGGAACCCCACCTCTTCGGCGAGCTCGGTGATCTTTATGGTGGTGAGCGGCGTGCCTTCGCTCGGCTTCATCACGATGGTGTTTCCGGCCGCGAGCGCCGGCGCCATCTTCCAGGATGCCTGAAGCAACGGGTAGTTCCAGGGCGATATCTGTCCGCAGACTCCTACCGGCTCGCGTACCACTCGACTGACGGTGTTGGGAATGGGGGAGGCGATCATCTCGCCGTTGTCTTTGTCGGCGAGGCCCGCGAAGTAGCGAAAGATGCCGGCGATGTCGTCCATATCGACCTTGCTTTCTTCAAAGGTCTTGGCGGTGTCGAGACTCTCGAGACGTGCGAGCTCTTCTTTGTCGCGCTCTACCAAGCGTGCGAGCTCCTCTACCATTTTACCGCGCTCAGCGGCGGTGACCCCTCGCCACGGTCCTGAATCGAACGCGCGACGGGCCGCTGCGATCGCCTTGCGCGCATCTTCACGGTCACCCTCGGTGACGGTCGCGATCTCACGTTGATCGTACGGATAGATAATCGTGCGAGTTGCGCCCGACTCGGCCTCTATCCAGACGCCGTCGATGTACATTTTACCACGCTTTTGCAGATCCATAGATAGTTCTCCTTCTGCTTACTCGACTGCTTACCAGACCGACCCGGCCGAGACGGTGATGTCCTGCCCGGTTACGCCGACCGCCTCGTCGCGGCACAAATACGCGGCGAGCGCGCCGATCTCAACCGGCTGAATCATGCGCTTCTGCGGATTGTTCGCCTTTTCCTCGGCAATCAGCTCTTCGCCCTTCTTGTTCATTTGCTTCTCGGCAACGTCGGAAAGCCACTCGGTACCGAAGGTGGTCTCAACCCAGCCCGGGCTGATGGTGTTTGCAGTTACAAGCGCTTCAGCGCCTTCCTGCGCAACCGCGCGCGTAAAGCCGCACACCGCCGCCTTCGAGGCGCAGTACGCCGGTGAGTACGGCGCGCCAACCGAGGCCGCCGTGGAGGCGATGCTGATCACGCGTCCCCAGCCGCGCTCGATCATGCCCGGCAAAACCTCACGAGTCATGCGGAACACGCCGTTCATGTTCACATCCATCACCTTGTTCCAGAGTGCGTCGCTATGTCCGCTGGTGGGATGCTCGGCGGTGATGCCGGCGGCGTTCGCGAGAATATCGACTTTGCCGAACGCCTCAACGGCTGTTTTGTAGAAATTTCTCACCGACTCGAGGTCGCAGACGTCGAGCTCAACCGCGATAGCCTTCACGCCGAAGGCTTCGATCTCCTTGCGCGTTCGCTCGAGCTCTTCCTCGCCGGGACGGTTCACGAGCTCGCCGTCGGCTTTCCGTGAGCTGCTTTTCGAAAGCAGTGAGCCAATCGCCACATCCGCCCCGTGTTCGGCGAATGCCAGTGCCATTGCACGGCCCATGCCGGAAGCTCCTCCGGTCACGATCGCCGCACGGCCCTTAAGGTACTTCAAATCCATAGTTACTCTCCTTCTGACTTGATTTTCAGTTTATGGTATGACCCGATGGTCATGTTTTCTGAGGCTGTCTGCCGCCGCTTGTTTCAACTGCCTATCGAAACGGCGGGCAAAAAATGTTCCGAGAGTGTACCCGGTTTTTTTTCCGGGGTCAAATACTTCGTGTTCTATGTATAAAGAAATTCTGTTCCTCGAAGCTCGACACCTGCTAAGGATGTTTCATGGACCAAGCGCCGCCGATTTCGAGTTTGCCCCGTTCCGGCGCCGATTTAGCGCAGGATTTGACACCGTGACACAGAAATTCCGATAATCCGATTGCATTTTCAGTTCAAGCAGGGTACTCTTTTAATTCGATCACGAAACAAAATTTGGGAGCACCAATAATCTTCGCATGCGACGATTACGTGCCGGTTTCGTGAGTATTTCTGCTGAATCCAAAAGGGAGGATTTATCATGAAAGGACAAAGAATGGTTAAGCTGACCGCACTCGCCGCGATGCTCGTCTTGGCGTCATCCGTGGCTTTTGCCGGTGGGGCGGCCGAGGACGAGGCGCAGATCGATCCGGAATGCCGGACGGTGCGCTTCGTTGAGGTAAACTGGATGGACATCGAGGCGACGACCGCCACCACGCGTTTGGTCCTCGAAGCGCTCGGTTACGAGACGACCTCGGAAGTTGTGTCGGTACCGATCGCGTACCAAGCGATGGAATCGGGCGATGCCGACGTCTTTCTCGGACACTGGATGCCGTCGATGGCGACCATCTCGGACGCCTACATCAAGGAACGCGAAACCGTAGACTCGGTCGCGACCAACCTCGAAGGTGCAAAGTACACCCTCGCGGTCCCCCGCTACGTGTACGAAGCGGGCGTTCAGGACTTCGCCGACTTGATCGATTACAAAGACGAGTTCGACGGGCGCATCTACGGCATCGAGGCCGGAAACGACGGTAACGAGCTCATTCAGGACATGATCGACGACGACGCCTTCGGCCTCTCGGAGTTCGAGCTTGTGGAGTCCAGCGAAGCCGGGATGCTCGGCGAGGTCAACAGTTTCACCCGCAACGAGGAATGGATTGTGTTTCTCGGATGGGCGCCGCACCCCATGAACGCCGAGTTCGAGATCGAGTATCTCTCGGGCGGAGACGACTACTTCGGCCCCGATTACGGTGCCGCCACCGTTCACACAAACGTCCGTACCGGCTACACCAACGAGTGCGAGAACGTGGGCCGCTTCCTCGAGAACCTACAGTTCACCGTTGAGATGGAAAACGAGATCATGGCGGCGATGGACGCCGGCGCCGACGCCCGCGACGCAGGCCGCGACTGGCTACTCGAAAACTCCTCAGTCCTCGAGGACTGGCTCGATGGGGTTACGGCACTCGACGGCACCGACGGCCTTTCCGCCGTCCGCTCAACGTTGGGCCTTTAGGAACTGCCCCGCAGCGTGTTGGTATAATCGCCGATTGCGGCGCGCGGCATCTGCCGGCGGCGCGCGGCCCCTCCCCGGGTAGCGGGGCGCCGGTCGGGTAGCGCGCGGCCCCTCCCCGGGGCCTCTCGGCGTGCCGCCGGCGCCCTCACACCAACGCGTAGGCGGGAAGTTTCGCGTAGCTCGCATAGGGCGGGGTCGGGATCTCGGCTCGCCACAGCGTCTCTGCAAACCAGCTGAGCCGCTCGCGCGAGAGAAACGGCCGGGCGGTCACTCGCGTGATCTGACACCCCGCCACCGTCGCCGCGTCCACTCCCGCGGCAACCGCGTGCGAATCGACGGCTACC
>SLBH01000191.1 GCA_007126415.1 Spirochaetales bacterium | reverse complement strand
CTACCGCCCCGAAAGCGGCGCGGTAGGTCATGGAGCTGCGCAGCTCGACGGCGGCAACGTAGCCGTACTTGGAGCCGGCGTCACGGGCGCACGCGTCGCGTGGCTGTGTTCGCATGCCGGTGTGCCGGTTGCACTGAAGGATCGCACTTGGGAGCGTATTGCAGCGGGATACGCAACCGTAGCGCGCATCTATGACGATATGCGGGAGCGACGTGCCATCGACCGGCGTAGCGTCGGAATGAGTATGCATCGCATCCACGCTGGAACCGAGGATTATATCCTTCGGCGCGCCGATATCGTGCTCGAGGCCTTGCCTGAGGATCTGTCGCTGAAACGCTCGGTGCTCGCGCAGCTCGAGAGCGTACTGAGCGAGCGCACAACTATCGCCACCAACACGTCCTCATGTACTGTCGAGGAGATTGCGGCAGGGCTCGAGCGGCCGGGCCGCCTCGCCGCGATGCAGTTCTTCCACCCGGCCGACCGGACACCGCTGGTCGAGATCGCGGCCGGCCCAAACACCGAACCGGATACCGTCGATACCCTGAGGGTGCTCGCGCGCCGCCTCGGTAAGGTTTCGATTGTGGTAGGCGATCGCCCCGGGTTCTTGGTGAACCGTCTGATGTACGCATTTCTTAACGAAGCCGCGGTGCTGGTGGAGGAAGGGGTTGAGTTTGAACGGGTGGACCGCGTGTTTGAAGAGTTCGGGTTTGCTTCCGGCCCGTTTCGCCTCATCGACGGAATGGGAATCGATACCGCAAATAGCGTGCTCAAGATTTTGGCTAAGAGTTACGGCGAGCGGCTTGCGCCAAGCTCGTTGCTTCCCGAGATCGCCGAACGGCTTCGGGTCTTCGGAAAGAAATCCGGCAAAGGATTCTATAGACACGGTGCATCCGAAAACGGCAACCCTAACAACGACGTGAGAGCGCTGATCGCCGAGAGGTTCCCGCACCGGTCGAACCTCATCGACGAAGACGTCCTTCGCCGACCGCTCTACATGATGCTGAACGAGGCAAGCAGATGCCTCGAGGAAGCGATTGTCGCGGAACCCTACGTGATCGACGCTGCCATTGTAATGACCGGCGGCTTTCCGCCGTTTCGGGGCGGCATCTTCCGCTGGGCCGACGAGCTCGAACCGAGCGAGGTCAACAAGACCCTCAAAGAGTACTCCCGCCGCTACGGCACGCGATACGATCCGCCGGAGCTCCTCAAAGAGCTCGGAGAGAAAGGACGTTTTTTCTACCGCCGGAAACCGTGATCAAACGAGCGGAAGAGCGGCATCGACCGCGCCGGTTGTCGCCGGCACGCTACTCCGGCTTTGCTGAGTTTCAGCGCATACCTCGTCGCCGCTGCTCGTCATACGCGGCTGAGAGAATCCCGACCACCAGCACGCTCAATCCCAGCAACTGTATCGGGAACTCCATAACACGGCCTGCGACCTCGAGCCCAATGCTCGCTAAGCGCTCGCCGAGCAGCAGGTAGGCGAGAACCGCCGATCCGACCGGCTCTCCGACGATCGCTACCGCAACCACGGTCGCTGAAAGTCGCCGAACAGCGTAGTTAAACGCTCCGTGACCGAGGAGCTGCGGGCCTATCGCAAGCCCCACCACCATGAAGTACGCCCGCGGGGCGTGGCCGAGAAGCGCCGCGCCGCTGAGTGACGCTGCGCCGAGTAGCAGTACCGCGGAGGTGCTATACGCGATCGTGAGGTAGCGCAGCAGCGGGACGGAGTTTCGTGCCCGCCGACCAATCAGCAGATACGCGCTCGCCGCGACCGCGCCGAGCAACGCCAACACATCACCCCGCAGGCTTGTTTGCGCCAAAACGGCGCTAACGCCGTGCCCGAGCGTACCGCTTATCCCCAACAACACCGAACCGAGTACCGTGAGCACAACCGCCAGGCCGCCCGCCTTGCCGACGCGTTCGCGCATTACAAAATGTGAGACAATCGCAACCCAGACAGGGTTGGTTGCAACCAACGCAACACTGCTCGCGACCGAGGTGTGCTCGAGAGATGTTATCCAGGAGGCGAAATGCAGCGCGAGGAATGCCCCTGCGGCGATCGGAGCCGCGCATGCCCGGCCACGGAGGGCCGCGACTCCGCGGCGCAATCCTACAGCCCGGTAGCCCTGAGCTGTACGCGTCCGCTCGGCCCGCTCGGCCCGCTCGGTCTCCGACCCCGGCGCGCGTAGCGATACTACCTGCAGAACCAGAGCCGCGATAGCCAAACGCCCGGCCGCTATCGTGAGCGACGGCATGCCGTCCGCCTGAGCGAACCGAATCATGATCGCTGCGCTCGAGGCGATCAACACGCCGACCGCCAGCACCAAATACTCACGCATATCGGCATGTTCGTACCACGCTCCGCCGATCAACGCAAGCCGACCCGGCGCTCGACCCGGCGGTCGGTGACCCGCCGGCGCTCGGACGAGCAGTACGTGACGATAGCCACAACCCCAAACGCGCCCACGCGCCCATGCGCCCCAAACTAGCCCACACAACCGCTTGACGAGGGGCTCGAAAGCGGGCGAACCTGACCGGGTGCAAGCGCCGCGATTTGACGTCCTACACTCGGATGACGAGCTCATCATCATCGACAAACCACCGGGGCTCCTGGTTCATCCCCATCCGCGGGCGCCAAACGAACCCACCTGCATCGGTATGCTCGGCACCTGGGCCGGACACCCGGTGCACCCGGTGCACCGGCTCGATCGTGCCACCTCCGGGGTCATGGTGTTCGCAACAAATCCCGATATCGCTCGCGAGCTCGCCGGGCACTTCCAGGATGGGCTGGTGCAGAAGCGCTACCTTGCGATTGTTCGCGGCTACATCTGGGGGGCGCAACTCCTCGACCGCCCGATCCGCCGAAAACTCGACGGTGAGGAACGCGCGCCGGCGCGCACCGGGTTGATTGCGCGGTCCCGTACCGAGGTTCCACACCCGGTTGGGCCGTACGACACCGCACGTTACTCGCTCGTGGAGCTTAACCTGATAACCGGTAGACCGCACCAAGCGCGGAAGCATCTCCATCATCTCGCGCACCCGGTAGTCGGCGACAAACGCTACGGCGACAAAGCCCACAATGTGTTCTTCCAGGAACATCTCGAGTGTGATGAGATGCTGCTTAGGTCGATGTACATTGAGTTTGAGTTGGAACACCGCAAGGAGCCGCAGAGGTTTGCAGCCCCGATGCCACCGCACTGGTACCACCTCGCCGAACGCATCGGGCTCGAACTTCCCGAGCGCTACATTCCAAGCCCGGCCGAAGCGTTCATGGACAACGAGACGAGCGATACCGAAGCGATCAAACTGTGATAGACTCTGACACGGCATGAGCAACGCTACCAAACGCTCGCAAGCAACCGAGGAACCGGCCCCGATCGATTGGTACGATCCACAGGAACGCGATGAGAACGCCGAAGCCTTCACAGACGAGGAACAACCGTCGGCGGGGCACTCGGCGGACGAGCAGTTTAACGATGCCGCGCTCGCGCGAGCTCGCGCCACACTGAAGAACCGATCCGGGGTAACCCCTCGCATAAAGGCGCTCCGGAAGCTGGCGCGCGAGTCCTCTATCGGTATCAAGCAACGCACCATCTTTTTGTCTGCAGCCGAGCTCGACGAGATGCGCAAGCCCCACGAACAGATGGGGCTCGCGAAGCTGTTCGAGGCCTGGTGCCTCAACGGTAACGAGAACTGGCTGAACCCAATCGTTGAGCTCAAGCCGATCACCGAAAACCTCGGCAACTTCTCCGGCCATGCGCGGGCGTTGAAACCGTTTATCTTCGTACTGCTGCAACTCGCTCGCGGTGGGATCTCGCCTGCGGAGTTCGTACGATACGTCCTGCTGCCGCGCATGGCGTTCGACCACGACTGGCGTCGCTGGCGCGAGCGCCACTACTGGGCGTTGAACCGCATCGCCGAGGTGCTGATCGCGATGCGCGGAAAGGCCCCGTTCGCCGAGCGCTACCTCGGCGAGGGGCGTACCTTGACCGATATCGTGCTCGTGAAGTATGTCGGCAAACCGCTCGCGCGGTTCCCGACCCATGTGCTGGAAGACGAGGAGCTCATGAAGAAGTATCAGGCCGCGTGGCGCCGCTTACGGCTCGCGAACCCTGTGTTTCTGCTTTTTCTGCGAACCAACGTCTTTCCGTTTCTTTACCGTTTGTCCGGCAAGGTCGACCTGATTCAGCTCGTTCCGATCGTAACATACGCAGCCGAGCTCGAGCCACGATTTGACCGCGCCTTCCCGAGTCACGATACCTCTTCGGTGCAGGAAGTCTTCTCGGTGAGCCTTTACAACGATTTTGAGGCCAACATGACCGCCCGCCAGAAGAAGGGGCTCACCACGTTCTCGCTTGTACGCGAGATCAAGGCCTACCTTCGAATCATCCGCACCTTGATCGACTCAAACGCCGGCATCTATCTCTCGGGCCATTTCGCAGCTCTGCTGCGCTCGGTACTCGACCCGGATGCGGCCGAAGCCTTGGCGCAGGCACTGCCGGATGTCTACGACACGGGAGGAATGCGGGCCTACCGCTGGCACGCGCAACGCTTGATACACCTCGAGCCCGAAGAACGTCGCGCGTTCGTGGAGCAGATTCGCGAACACCGAGGGTTGCATCCGGCCTACCCTAATCGTGATCCAGATCAACTCTTTACTCCGCCGGAGCTCGAGGCCGAACAACAAGACTACGAACGCCTGGCCTCAGAGCTGAAGCTCGGGCTACCGCCGAATCGCCCGAAGCGGTTGCAGACCCTACGCGACCAGGTAAGCGAGCAGAACGCCGACCGAAAACCCGTAATCGACAGCTGTGTCTCGGAGTTGCTGCACGGCAAAGACCGCTCCTGGACCGATCAGCGAATTACGCTGTTCGACTCACTCGGCCCGCACCTGCACGAGCTCATGATCCGCTCGGTGATATCCGGTATCGGCCGCGGCTTCGCCCGGCAGCACTTAAAGGCAGGCAGCTTCGCGGAGTTGTTCGAGCGCTACGGTGCCGCAAACCGCCACTCCGCGGTCAGCGTTACCCGGATCGCTGCGGTCCCGGAACGCCCGTTTCGCGATACCGGTCCGCCGCAGAACGCTAAGCTCCGCGAGCGCGTTCAGTTCGCGATGCTCCGCAGCTTAGCCTCGACGGTACTAGAACACGACGACGCACCACCGCTGCAGGAGTTCATTCGACTGCTCAATCGACGCGGACAGGAGCTCGACGACGCACTCCGCGATCGACGTGAGCAGAAAATCAACAAAGGTGAATCGGGCAACAGCCGCGCGGTTGCAGCTCTCAAGGCTCAGCGCGCTCGCATACAGGCGGTGTTTAATCACTGGGACGAGCTCAGCGAGGTCGAGCGCTTCGTGACCGCTATAATCGCCTCCGCCCGCGTAGCGGAACGCGGTGACGAGCTCGAACGCTTCGCGATCGCGCAGTTTCTCAATCGCTATAAGAATCGTGGCGCCGTCGCGCCAAGGCTTGAGTATCTCAAGCAGGATATCGCCCCCGAACGGATGACGCTCCGCCAGTTGGGATACCTCATCAACACGCTCGAGACGATGCTCGCCGAGGCGCGCCACGACTGGGACAAGCCCGAGACGGTCTTTCCGGCCGGAGAGAACCTCGAGGCCGCCGCCGGGCCGTTCGCCACTGTGCGCAGAGGCGAGCTTACGAGCGAAACATTTGAGACCTCGGCACGACGGCTCCTCGGAATCACGCAGGCCGAGATCGAGCGCGGCTCGTGGCGCGATCTGCAGGATCAGCTCAGCGGCGCAAGCTCCGTTCCGCGCACGCTGGTGTTGAGCTGCGGAAAGAGCGCGGTAGATGCCTATTTCGGCGATATGAGTGCCGGCGCGACATCGAGCGAACCTGACGCAATCACGCGCGCAGGGTTGCAGATTGTAAGACTGGGCGACCGCACGAGCGGTCGCGTTTTCGGATCGGCAGTACTCGCGTACTCAAAGGCCGGAGTTCCGAGCCTGAAGGTTGAACGGTATTTTGCGACCTACGGTTTCACGATTCTACGCGAGCAGTTGCAGCGCTGGAGCCGGAAGCAATGGCTTTTCACCTACTTTCAGTATCGGCTGCTGCTCGAGCAGATCGCCGCTCGCACCGGCCTTCCGGTTTTCCTCGCCGGACTCGGAAGCCCCGGCATCGTCTCAGGTTGCGACGAGCTCGCCGAGCTGATCGTTCGCTACGAGCGGTGGACCGAAGCCCCGGAGGCACGTGACGCGGCGGTGCCTCCGGTGTACTACAGCGAGCCTGCGTTTCGCCGCGGGCTGCTGATCATAGACCCGCGAAAAGGCCGGGGCTTCACCGCCGAGCAAAGCATCGCCAATCTCAAGCTGAGTTAAGCGCGCGTACAACGATCGGGACGCGCCGACTGCCCTTACTCGATCTCGAAACGCCCTTCCATACCGGCCTGCCGATGACTCCCGACCGAGCAGAAGTAGTAGTCGTCGGTCTCGGCGGTGAAGGTCACCTCGGTCTCGGCTCCTCGACGATTGATGATCTCGCTCGACGCACCGTGGCGCTCCATCACGATATCGTGCGGCATCGACTCACCGTTCACGATTCTGATGCGAACCGTCTCGCCGGCGGCGGCGGTGAGCACCGGGTTGGTTTGCCCCTCGATCTCACCCTCGAGCCCCACGTATCCGTCGAGAAACGCTTCCAATACGTACTCGCGGTCGGGCGACGGATTAGACCCACCGCGATCGGCGACCTTTGTGGCGGCCCCGCCCCCGGCGGCTTCCGCTGCGCCCTCGTGCGAACCGGCCGCGTGGGCCGAGGTGACGCCCGCGCCTCCGAGCACAACGAGCCCCATAATCAACACCACTACGCCGAACACCCGCGCATAGAAGCCCGTAGCTGCCACACGCCCGTTACCTGATCCGCCGGATCGGCTCTGAACATAACTCTTTGTTTTCATGAGTTAAAAGATAATACATACCAAGGGGCTCGCATAGCAAAAGCGTAGCGCCGGAGCCCGGTTAGCGCGATACGGCCCGCGCGGCTTCCGGGTCTAGGGCGCCGAGTTCCTTGCGATCGTAACCGAGCGACCCGAGCAAAGCCCCCGACCCAAGTTCGTAGAAATTGGCGCGACGGAACCGCAGCGCCACACGATCGCCGCGCACAATCCGGCCGGCTTCGTCCTGGTCGAGGCGCACAACGATCTGCGAGTCGTCGGCGGCGTCGGTGTCATCGTCGGCGGCGTCCTCCGCGGCGGCTGCCGCGGCCTCGGGAAAACGGAGATGCAGATACGCTTCCGCCCCTTCCGGCATAACGGCGAGCACCTCGAGGCGCCCGTCGTCTTCTCCCGGCTCGGGATCGATCACGACCGCCTCGGGGCGTGCATGCAGCGTCACCCGCGTTCCGGCAAGCGCCCGGCAACGCTCGTCGAGCCGCAGAAAGCAGAACTTGTCGCGGTCGGGAATCAGCAACAATCGATCACCGGCATCGTGGACCTCGCCGGTGATGAGGTTGGTCTCGGGAGCGGCGGTGAACCGCGCCACCTGTGCTGTGGCGGGGTGGTGGTATACGCGCTGTGGAGGATCGCACTGCGCGATCGCGCCGTCTTGCAGTACCGCGATGCGATCTCCGAGCACCATCGCCTCGTGCTGGTCGTGCGTAACATACAGCGAGGTAGTGCCGAGCTGCTGATGCAGCGCGCGCAACTCGTTCCGGAGCGAGCCGCGCAGTTTGGGGTCAAGCGAAGACAGCGGCTCGTCGAACAGCAGGTATCGCGGGCGCGCCGCGACGGTGCGTGCGAGCGCGACCCGCTGCTGCTGCCCTCCGGAGAGATGCTTCGGTTTACGCCGCTCGAAACCCGCGAGGTCCACCATGCGTAGCGCCTCGCGCACGCGATGCGCAACCTGGTCCTTGGCGAGCTTTCGAACCTTCAAGCCGAACGCTACGTTCTCGAACACGTTCATGTGCGGGTACAGGGCAAAGTTTTGAAACACCATACCGATCTCGCGCTCGCGCGCGGGGTAATCGATCTGCTCACGGCTCGAGAACACGCAGCGCCCTCCGAGGGAGACGAAGCCACGATCGGGTGGCTCGAGACCGGCGACGCAACGCAGAAGCGTACTCTTGCCGCAGCCCGAAGGTCCGAGAAGCACGAGGAACTCGCCTTGGTCGACTTCAAGCTCCAACTGCTCGAGCACCGTAACCGTACCGAAACGCTTCTCGATGCCGTGTAACTCGATCCCGCTCATGGTTTCTCTCTAACAATAGTATCACAACCCGCGACCGTGGTCGCCGAGCAAATACTCGAGCTCAGCATACGCATTCAGAACCCGCAGTTGTTCTTCGAGAACCGAGAGGCGCGTTTCTTCGAGTTCGAGCGCCGCGTTGCGAAGCTCGAGCGCGTCGAGGAACCCGTCCTCGTACTCTTGCTCCGCGAGTTCGTAGGCAAGCTCCGCAGTCTCCTTGGTCAAGCGCCGCACCTCAAGCGCCTCCTCGGCTCGCTCGACGCGCCGAACGAGCCGCTCTATCTCCTCGGCGGCCTCCTCGCGAAGGTCGATCAAGCGCAACTCGCGTTCGGCCATGCGCCGCTCACGATTCTCGGCCGCGACGCGCGCCTCGGAGCCCGGGAACAGCCGGTCGAGCGACAGCGAGAGCGATACCTGAGCCTGACCGCTCGAACTCCAGCTATCGCGGTCGACCCAAGAGTCGCTGAACGGCGTGGCGTGCGTCCGCGAGAACGAGTAACTCAGCGAAAGGCTCGGCACGTTTCGCTCACGCGCGAGGCGTTCGGCGAGCTCGTCCTCCTCGAGCCGAAGCTCCTCGCTTCTTACCGCAGGGCGAGTATCGCGGTAGATCGCGATCATTCGTTCTCGGTCGAGCTCGATTATCTCAACCTCGAGCTCATCCTGCAGCTCAATCCGGGTCTCACGCGGATACCCAAGCAACAGCGCAAACTCCGCTTCGGCCGAACGCAGATCGTCCCGCAACGCACCGAGCTCCGGTAGCAGGCGCTGCCGGCTGACGCGATCGGACAACACCGTATAGCGCGACACCAGGCCGTCTTCGTACTCGGCTTCCGAGCGTCGATAGCGCATCTCGGCGGTTTCAACCGCGTCGCGCTTAATGCGCAGCTTTTCTTGTTGCACCAGAAGCGCGTAGTACGCACGGCGCACATCGCGTCTGAGAAGGCCCTCCGCTTGTTGGTACGAGATCTGCCCACGCTCGTACTCGAGCATCGCGTTGCGTCCTTCGCGAATCTTCGCAAGCGAGAGACTGAGTGAAGTCTGCGTCCCGAGCGAAACGCTGTAGGGGTCGCTGTCACGGTCCGGAAGCTGACGCGACAAGGAGCTCGATGCCGAGAGACTCGGCAGGAATCGATTCCAGGCGCTCTCGGCGATTCGACGCTCGCTCTCAAGCTGCAAGCGGTTGATCTCGAGCTCGCGGTTCGCCCGTAGCGCGCGCTCAATCGCGTCATCGACCGTGAGGCGCACGGGCTCCTGCGAGAGGTCCTCCCCGGAAGCGTGCGCAGCCGCAACACATGAAAGCAGCAGCGCGCAGCCGAGCAGTATGAGCGATCGCGGATTCAATCGAATCATGACTGCACGTACCCGTCCCGAACTCGCGGCGGTTTCATGAAGTTGAGCACACACGGAACCATATAGAGCGTGAAGACCGTGGACACCGCGAGCCCACCGGACACCGCGATTCCGAGCGGTTGAATTATGTTGGTACCGTCACCGAGCGCAAGCGCAATCGGCAGCATCCCGAGAATGGTCGTCGCCATCGTGATCACGATCGGCGGGAACCGCAACACCGCGGCGTTAAGGATAGCCTCGACGCGATCGGTGGTGCTGCGCGCTTGCCGAAAGTAGAAATCGATCAAAAGTATTGCGTTGTTTACCACAATACCTCCAAGCAGAATTGTGCCGAGCATAGAGTTCAACGAGACCGTGGACGAGCCGATATGCAGAGTTGCGATCACACCGATGAAACCGAGCGGAACCGTGAGCAGGATGACGATCGGGACACGCAAGGAGTTGAACTGCACCGCGAGCAACAGATAAATGATCACGAGGCTTGCGATCAGCGCCAGGATCAAGGAATCGATCGCTTCGTCGACCATCTCGCGCGGGTTCTCCACACGCAGCGTGTACCCCGGCGGAAGCTCGAGCTCGCGCTCAAGCATCTCCACCACCGCCGCTTCCTTACCGAAGCGCTCGGCATCGGGCGCATCGGAGCGCATGCGCGCCTGCAGACGATAATCGCGCTCGCCGTCGTACGACACGATGCGTCCCACCGACTGCTCGCGCTCGAGATCAAAGAAGTGCCGCATAGGGATCGCGCCGCCGTTGTACGGCAACAGAAACCCCTCGAACTCGGCGCGCGAGGTAATCGTCCCTTCGGGGTACTGTATGCGAACCTGCACCGGCTGATTCGCTTCGGTCATCTCGATCACTTGCCGGCCGGCGAGCAGGGTCTGCCCAAACGACACCAAGCCGGCGAGCGAGTACCCGTCGAACTGATCGATCACGTAGCGCCGCGGCTTGAGAATCAACTCCTCGGTGAACCCGGAAGGCGGATTGGTGAAAACGTTGCCGTAGAGATCGGTCTCGCGGACCAGATCGGCGGCCTCGCCGAGCACCGAAACCGCGGTCAACGGATCATCGCCGTCGATTCCGAGGTGCAGATCAACCATGCGCGGCAACGGCATCGCCGCCGGATCCCACGGGAACACGCCGAAACGCCAGTCGTCGTCGCTTGCGTAGGTATCGCGCAACTCATCCTCGACACGCCGCATCTCACGAGACGATCGCAGCGACAGCGTGATGCTTCCCGCGTTCGATGAGCGAATCTGCGCAAAAATACTCGCGAGCTCATCGCGATACCGCTCCATTAACTCCTGCTCGAGCGGGATCACCTCATCCAAGAGTTCCTCTTGATCGTCGACCGTGTTGTGCCGAAACCACAGCACGACTTTATCGCTTTCCGGATCGGCGATGATCTCGGCCGGGATCTTGGGGAGCACCGTCAGCACCAGCACCACCAGGAGCGTCGCCGAGCTGCCGATAAACGCAAGCGAGGCAAAACGCGACGCAAGCAACCTCTCCAAGCTGAAGCGATAAGTTCGGGTCAGCACACCAAGCACTCCGGTAGACAGACGCCCGAGCAGACCGCGATCGAGGTCCTCGGGTTTTTCGCGGTGGAACAAATAATACGCGATCAGCGGCACGACGAACAGCGCAACGAACAGCGAACACGCGAGCGCAAACACAACCGCGAGCGCGAGGTCGCCGAGAATTGCCGCGGTCAGCGGCGAGGTCACGGTGAGCGGGAGAAATACCGCTACGCTCGTCATGGTCGCTACAACTACCGCCGAGCGCACCTCGCGCACCGCCGTTAGAATGAGCGCAATCGTCTCCTCGCCGCGCCGCGGATCAAGCTTTCGCCGGCGATGAATGTTCTCCATCACCACGATGGTGGAGTCGATGATCATCCCGACCGAAAGCGTCATGCCGCCGAGCGAGATGAGGTTGATCGAGATCCCCGCCGCGTACATCAAGATAAACGAGTACGTCATCGTGAGCGGAATCGAGAGGCCGATGATGAAGATGTTACGCGGCTCGCCGAGCAGCACCACGATCACGAGCATCGCGAAGGTGGCGCCGAGCGCCGCGGCCTGCAGCACGTTACCGACGGCGTTGTCGATAAACGCAGCCGGGTCAACGAGGTGTTCGTAGCGCACCGGAACCTCGAACTCGGAGGTCTTCTCTTCGAGGATCGCCGAAATTTCGTCCGCCATGCGTTTAATGTTCCCGCCCTCGATCGGATCGGCGTAGATCATGACCGCGCGCTCGCCGTTGGCTCGAAATAGGCGTCGCGGCAGGTCGTAGCCCACCGAAACCTCCGCCACATCCTCGAGCAGCACCGGGGTTCCCTCAACCGAGGCAACCTGGATGCGGTGAATCTCGAAGATCGAGTCGATGCCGTGCTTCACGCGTACATTCGTCTGATCGCCGGCGGAGTTGAACGAACCGAGCGATTGAGGTCGGTACCCGCCCTGTACAGTCTGGGCAACTTCGTGGGGAGCGAGCCCATAGCGAAGGAGCGCATCATGATCGAAGCGGAGGTCGGCGCGGAGCTCCTCGACGCTGACGATATCGACGGACTCCGCGTCCTCAACGCGACTCAACGGTCCGCGCAGCACCGGTTCTATCATTTCATAGAGCGGGATAGGATCGAGGTCGGGCGAGTATACCGCCACCGCGAGGTACCCAGGGTTCTCACCTCGCCAGGTGCCGACCGAGTAGTTGCGACTTTCCTCGGGCAGCCGCGTCCGCAGCCCCGAGAGGGCGCCTTCAACTCGGCTCATCGCCTCATCCGGGTCTTCGCGCCACTCAAACTCAACCCGGATGCGGGTGTTTCCGTCGCGGTAGGTAGCCTCCACGATATCTACCCCGCGGATGCCGCTCAGGGTATTTTCGATCTCGTCGCCATAGGCGTCATGGAAATCTACCGCGGTATGGGTGGGATGCGAGAGGCGCACGCTGATTGCCGGCTTACGCATACTTGGGTAGAGCTTTGTCGGGAGCTCGCTCACCGCGAACACGCCCACCAGCGCAAGGACAACCGCCGGCAACAACACGCCTCGGCGGCGCGAGAACACAAACTCAAGCATCTCCGGCATCACTCCTCAACGGTAACGCGCCTGCCGTCTTGAAGCCTTCCGCGCGACCAAACGACAAACCGCTCACCCTCAGCGAGTCCGTCTTCTATCATGACCCTATCGCCATGTTCCTCGCCGAGCTCCACCCTACGCAGCGCGACGCGGTCGTCTTCAAGCACAAAGAGGTGATACGCGCCGCGGCGCAGCACTAGATCCTCACGATCGACCCATACACCGCTCCGAGCGCCGGTCTCGAACTCGAAGCGCAGAAACTGGCCGATGAAGCTGTGCCGGTCGGGATTCACCGTTATCTCCACCGGGAACAGCCCGGTACGATAATCGGGCATCAATCCCGCCCGGGTTACAACGGCGCTGAACTCATGGCCACGTTGTGTGTCTCGAGCGATCACATGATCCCCACGAGATACCGCATCAACGTCTTTGTCGCTGAGGAAGACCTCGGCCACCAGGCTCGAGGTATCGGCGATGCGCAATAGATCGTCGCCCTCACGCACTTCGTCGCCTTCCGAGGCGAGCACCTCGGTGACCACGCCGCCGATGCGGGCGCGCACCGTGACCGGGCGGAACTCGGAGCTACCGCTGCGCCTCCGCAGCACTACGAGCGTACGCTCAGCCGCCACCACATCTCCCGCACCGACCTCGAGGCCTTCCACCACGCCGGCAATATCGGCACGATGGGTAACGGTACGCCGCGGGCGGAGGCGCCCCGCGTACTCAATTGTGCTCACTACCGTCTCGCGTTTGGCCTCGCGAACCCGTACCTCCACCGG
>SLBH01000228.1 GCA_007126415.1 Spirochaetales bacterium | reverse complement strand
CCACTGCTCATCGAACACCAGCGTCAGCAGCACCGCAACGACCGTAACCGCCGCCAGGATCGGGAGTGTAACACCGAGCAATTGTTGCCCAACCGCTGCCGCTACAAAGGCGGCCAACGCACCGTAGCGAAGCCACTTCTGCTGCAACCACGCACCGGGCATTGGCCGGCGAACACCGAGTTTTGCGTAGACCCAGCGAAGCGGCCGAAACGCCGTATTGATCGGGCACACCCACCCACAGTAAAGCCGCGCCCAGCGCAGTCCCAACAACACGCTCACTGCAAAGACCGCCAGCCACAATTGCACCGCCCCGGCCGAGATGAGCGCAATAAATAGGGCAAAGAACAACACCTCAACCGCGGTACGTCGTGTTTGCGTCTTCTTGTAGTTCGCGCGCTTTCTCATGGCTTCCGCTCCTATTCGGTGTATTGTTTGTTTGTCTAGCTAACTATATACCACCTGCGGATGCGTCGGTCAAGCGCACTCCCGACACGAGTTTTGTAGGTGAACTGCGGGGGTCGGCCACCGAGGGTAGCTCCCCGTACGGGCGGCCGGTCCACCTGCAACTGCATGCATATCTATCGGTATCTTTACACAAACAGAACCGATTTTGTTACCGGCCGAGAAGATCTCGCGCAAGGGATGCGGAGGGTGGGCGCCGGCGGGGAGCGGAGCGGACGACCGGCGCCCAGTGCGGTTGCGGGCTGAGGCGGTGACGGGCAGGCGGCGACGCGGGGCGCGGGACGGCGCACCAGGCACCACCGGGACGCCGCCTCAGCCCGTAGCCGTACCGGAGCGCGAGGCGCGCGCACGGCAGTAGCGCGCCGATTCACGCGCGGAGCCTGAAGCACGCCCGGCCCCGCCGTAGGCGGGGTGCGCCACTCTATACCCTGCACCATTCCGGCAGAAAGAAATCTGCCCACGCAGTGTCCCCGCCCGCGGCCACTACACAAAGACATCCTGCGGCTCGTAGCGTTTGAAGGCCGCGGTGAAGCGAAATGTTGAGCCTTCCTCAGGGGTACTCTCGACCTCTATGGAGCCGTCCATAAGCTCGACCAACTCTTGGGAGATCGATAACCCCAGCCCCGTTCCCCCGCTCGCCCAACTCCGCGACTCCCGTGCTTGGGTGTAGTCGCGGAACAGCCATTCAACGAGCTGCGGGTCGATCCCGGCGCCGGTATCGCTGACGCTGAACGCGAGCACCACGCGCTCCGAATCATACGACTCAACGCGGTGCACCGCTATCGCGATCTCACCTTCACGCGTGAACTTGGCGGCATTGCCGACCAAATTCGCGAGAATCTGCCGCAGGCGCCCGGGGTCACCAATCAGCTTGGCCGGGACATCCTCGCCTACCTCGAGCGACAGGGACACCGCGGTGCCGGCGAGCTGCGGCTTGTACAGCGCGGTCACTTCCTCGAGCAGAGGACGAAGATCGAACGGAGTCTGCTCGAGCTCGAACTTGCCGGCCTCGATCTTCGAGATATCGAGAATATCGTTTACGAGGTGCAGCACATGCTGCGCGCTCACCGAGATCATCTGCACGTACTCGTTCTGCTCATCGCTCAAAGCAGTGTGCTGAAGAAGTTGCCCGGCGCCCAACACGCCGTTCATTGGGTTGCGAATCTCGTGTGTCACGCGCGCAAGAAAGCGATTCTTGGCATTGTTCGCGTCCTCCAACTCCTGCGTGCGTTCCCGTACTTTCTGCTCGAGCGTCTCGGTGTACTGCTCAATCTGAGCTGCCATAGAGTTCAGGGCGTCGGCAAGCATCCCGAGCTCGTCGCCGGTCTCGAGCCGCACCCGCGTGGAGTAATCGCCGTCTTGGAGCCGAGCAACCCCGTCGATCAAGGCCCCGGTAGGCCCGCCGAAATGCCGCTTCTCGAGCACAAGCCCGGCCGGTAGGATGAGAAGCGCGGAGGCCGCGAGAACCCCGCCGATCACCCCAAGGGTCCCCAGCGCCTCGCGCCGAACCACGTCACGCGCCATTGTGGCGTACAGCCACACGGTCTGCCCGTCTTGGATGCGAAGCGGCGCAGCCGAGAGATACAGGCCCCCGCCTGTGAGCTGCACCGGCTTCTCCAGACTGAATGCATCCGGCGAGATATCGTTCAACTGCTTCCGCAAACTGCTCGGCAGGCGCTCGCTCGGCAGGTCGCCGCTCGACCGGCGTTCGCCGGACACGCGCTCGCCGGACACGCGTTCGCTACCGTGATGATGCAGCCCAAGGTCCAGCATATCTACGGCGCCGGCGAACCGAGTTGAGACCTCGGCAACCCGCGTGAGCTCAGGCGCTACAACGCGCGCCGCGCGCACAACGCCTACCTGTTGCGTGTCTCCGTTGGGCCGTCGCCGCAGCAGCAGGGCCGAACGCTCAACCACCAGCTCATCGCCGTAAATTCGATACCCCTGGAACAACTCAGCCGGCCGCGAGACTGTGAACCCCTCAATTCCACACTGCTCGTGCAGCAGTTCTGCATCAATCGCCCGGGTCTCGCGCAGAAGATCGGCGCTGTGCAGCGCAGTGAACTGCGCCTCGCCGTTCTCGTATACAGTCGACAACACCTCCGGAGAAAGCGGCTCGCAGTAGACGGCGTGAATGCGGCCGCGCGCGTCGTAGACGGTGAGGTAGTCGAGCTGGGTTCCGTACGCGTAACTCTGCAGTGTTTCGGCAAGTCCGGTGAGCGTTGGCCCAAAAACCAGTGGGTCGTAATCATCCGGTTCCAGATACCGATTGAGCAGCCCAATCTTGGCAACAAGTTCTTCGCGTTCGCGTACGGCTTCGACAAAACGCTCGAGCTGCCGTCCGGTATTCTCGGTTTGCCGGCGCACACCGCGAAACGTGCTGTCGAAAACCTCCCGTGCGGTTTCTTGGTGGAACCAAAGCATGTAAACGCTGAGCGCCGCGCCGGTTACCACAAGCGGCAGCACAACCGCGCTCAACAGCATGATAATGAGTTTACTGCGAATGCGCGTAGGGGCCTTCAAAATATCGGCTCCACCAGCCCAACGTTCTCGCGCGTAACCGCTATCGACGGAACGGTCACGTTGCGCGACACCGGGTTCCCGCGCAAAATATCCACCGCAACCTGCGCGGCCTGCGCGGCGCTTGTAGGGTATAGGTAGCTAATGTCTTGCGTACCGTTGCGAATGGCTTCACGCGCCTCGCTGATGTAATCTATTCCCACCGTGACAAAATCGGCTGGGTCGTACCCGGCGTGCTCCAACGCAATCCGAGCTCCGGCAGCCATGCTGTCGCTCTGGGCGTAGATCGCGTCGAACCCCGGGTCGGGCGGCCCGCCACGATCCTCATCGGCGCCCTGGCGAGCGCTTGCGCCCTGGTGAGCGCTTGCACCCTGGTGAAGCGTGGCGCCTTGGCGTTCAAGGAACCTGTCCATCACGAGAAGCGCTTCGCCGCGCAGATAATGCGCCGGCTCCATCGCGACAATCTCGATCTCGGGGTACCGCTCGATCTCGTTCACGAACCCCTCGGTTCGGTCGATCGCGGTAGATGCGGTAGGAACGCCCTCGAGGACGATAACGCGGCCCGAGCCGCCGAGCCTCCTCGCGATGTAGCGCGCGGCTTCGGCGGCGATCTCGAGGTCGTTCGGCCCAACGAAGCTCGTGTAGTCGTCGGTGGTGATTCTGCGCGTGAGCAGCACAATCGGGATACCTGCGCGATACGCGCGCGAGATTGCGGGCGTCATCGCGGTTCCGTCACGAGGACT
>SLBH01000382.1 GCA_007126415.1 Spirochaetales bacterium | reverse complement strand
ATCCGAGCCGTTTTATGACGACTTCGCGAGCGGTGGCGACAACACGGATCCTGCTGTCGATACCGATTTGTGGCGGATCGGCACCTGGCGTGAGCACGGCGGCCAACTGAGCGCTGAGCGCACCTATGTCGAGGACGACAAGTTGGTTCTTGTGTTCGAGTACGACACCGAGTATTACCAAGAGCATGGGGTGTTCAAGAGCTCGGCCATACAAACTCGGCGAGACGACTTTGGCTACGGCCGCTGGGAAGCGCGGCTCAAGCCCACCGAGGTAGACGGCGTGTTGCCGACGATGTACACCATCGACTGGCGCGACAACGGCGGCTGCACCCGCCAAGAGATAGACATCGAGTTTGTGACCGTAAACATCAGCGACGACTACAGCGAAGTTCACTTCGCGGTGCATAGCGCCGAGTTCCGGAGCTACGATACACAAGTGCAACTGTCGTTTAACCCGGCCGACGAGTTCCGCGTTTGGGGTTTCGATATCAACGACGAGCGCATCCGGTGGTTCGTGCAGGATGATGATAACGGTGATCCCACCATCCTCTACGAGTATTGGTACCATGAGCGACGTGGCTGGATAGACGCGCCCTACAGTCTGAAGTTCAACTTTTGGTCGACCAAGCTCGAGGACGGGGGGACAGACAACTGGATTCAAGGCCCCCCGGTGCCCAATACCGAGCTGTACTACTACATAGACTGGGTTCGGTTCACGCCGCACGAGTAACAAGCACCGCTCGGGCCGGCTGCCGGCCGGCGCCCGGTGCACAGCCCGCGCCTACTCCAACAGCCGCATCAGGTACTCGCCGTAGCCGGACTTGAGCAGCGGCTCGGCCGCGGCGCGCAGTCCGTCGTCGTCGATATAGCCCATGAAATGCGCGATCTCCTCGGGGCACGAGATCTTGAGCCCTTGGCGGTCCTCGATTGTCTTGACGAACAGGGTGGCGTCTACGAGCGAGTCGTGCGTGCCGGTGTCGAGCCAGGCAAAACCGCGTCCCATGAGTTCAACGCTCAACGAGCCCTGCTCGAGGTAGTGCCTGTTGACGTCGGTGATCTCGATCTCGCCTCGCGCCGACGGGGTAAGCGCTTTCGCGATTTCGATTACAGAGTTGTCATAGAAGTAAATTCCAACCACGGCGTAGTTCGATTTCGGCGCTTTGGGTTTTTCCTCGATCGAGAGCACGGTGCCGTCGTCGTTGAACTCCACCACGCCGTAGCGCTCGGGGTCGCGCACGTAGTAGCCGAACACGCGCGCGCCGTGCTCGATCGCGGCGGCGTTACGGAGCATCTCCGGCAGGGCGTGGCCGTAGAAGATATTGTCGCCGAGTACTAAACACACGCTGTCGGATCCGATGAACGACTCGCCGATAATGAAGGCCTCGGCGAGCCCGCGCGGCTCGGCTTGCTCGGCGTAACTGATCGAGAGCCCAAGACGCGAGCCGTCGCCGAGTAGCTCACGGAAGCGCGGTAGGTCAAGCGGCGTTGAGATAACGAGAACCTCGCGGATGCCGGCGAGCATCAAGTTCGTGAGCGGATAATAGATCATGGGTTTGTCGTAGATCGGAAGTAGCTGCTTGCAGATGACCTGTGTTGCGGGATAGAGCCGCGTACCGTGCCCTCCTGCCAGGATGATGCCTTTCACTGTTTCCTCCTCAGTCGGCGTGTCGCCGAAGATAGCGCTATTATACACCCACGTCACAATAATAACGAGAATAGCGATTATTGCAATGATGAGTTCTGCCTAGGCGTGCTGCGGCGCGGGCGCCGGTCGGAGCGGGAACGAGGCGTGAAAAAGCTTGCCGCCGGCGGCGCCACCGGGCTCGGTGTGATGCCGAGTGGCGCGCAGTCGTTGTGCAAGGTGACGCAGCATGAATACAGCCGGCCCGTCGATTGCTTGGTCGCCGGCAACAGGGAGGTCGCCGGTGGCGAAAATCTCGATCTCGCCGCGGCCGGCGTGTTCAGACACTCGAACCGTGAGTTGCTTCGTCGTCGCCTCGATTGTAAGGCAGCCTTCCGACAGTACCGCAAGCACCTCGGTTGCCATCATCGTGAGGTCTATCGCGGCCTCGACGGTGAGCACGAGGGGCGCGATCTGGAGGTTGATGAGCCGATTGAGCCCGCTATCGGGATCCTTGCAGCCGCAGATCGCGTCGAACTGTGGTTGCAGCGCGGTGAACAGCTCATGAACGTTCACTGTTGCGCTACTTACGCCGACGTCGCGGTTTGAGAGCGCGCGATGTACGGCAACCGCGGTGCCGAGCCGGCAACGGGTGCGCTCCGAAAGGTTCTCGAACGGGGTCTCGGTTAGGGTGACCGCGTGCATCGCGAGCATGCTCGCGACAAGGCTCAAACACGCGGTTGTGGCGGTGTCGGCCAGCGAGCTGCGGTCACTCGCAAAGACTTGCCCGAGGGTGATGGTGAGGGCAAACAGCAGGTCGAGCTCGGCTTCGGTCCAACTCCGTCTGCGGATACAGTCGTCGAACCCAACGAAACCCCATAACTCACTTGAGGCGAAAATCGGCAGAATCAAGAGCGACTCAATGCCTTGCGCCGCGAGCGTGGGCTGCTCCGAGGCCGGGAACTCGTCTATATTGCCGTAGATCGGTCGGTATGCGCTGAACTCATCGAGCCAGCGTGAGTAGCCGGCGGCTCGAAGCGCTATGTTCTGGAGCGCCGGGTTGTCTAACTCAGGCTCCACGCCCTCGGCCACCCACTCAAAGCGTTGACTCGCGCGCACCGTGCCGTCGAGGTCGGCGTGCGTTTCGAAGATGTACGCGCGGTCCACACGTGCGGCGCCCCCAACTTTCTCAAGCATCTCCGGAACCGCGGCGGATAGGTCTTCGCTTGCAAGCAGTTTGCGGTGCGCATCGAGCACCTCGCCCATGACCTCGTCGAACAGCGCGGGGCTCACTACACATCCTCCCAGCGAGCGGATTCCTCGGAGGCGAACAGGGCGTCGAGCACCTGCTGGTTCGCGAGCGCATCCTGCGGGTCAATCGGCGCCTCGCCGCCGGTGCGCACCGCGTTGGAGAACGCCTCGAACTGTAGCCCGTACTGATCAACAGGCTCGAAGCTGAGCTCGCGTGTGCCGAGCGAGGTGGTGACGCTCATACGTGCCGGGACGTCCGGCGGGGTGTTGAACGGAATCGGGATCGTGATATGCCCGCCGGTTGCAAACAGCGTTACGTGCTGATGCGCGGCGTTCTGTGTGCCGACCGTGAACACCGCTTGGGCTTCGCCGAAATCCAGCATGCCGGACGTAAGCCGGTCTATACCGGAGTCGGGATCGCGCTGCATCGTCGCGATCGCGCGCCGCGGCTCGCGCCCAAGCAAAAACCGCGCGCTCGAGACCGCGTAGCAGCCGATATCGTACAGCCCGCCGCCACCGACCTCGCGGATGTTACGGATATTGGTGGGGTCGGGATTGTTGTACGCGAAGCTTGCCTGCACCCCAACCGGGCGCCCCACGGCACCGGTTTGCACCAGTTCGCGCGCGCGAACCCACTGCGGGTGGAAGCGGTACATAAACGCCTCCATCAGGAGCACGCCTTTGGCGCTGGTGTACTCAAGCGCCTCGCGAACCTCCTCGGCAGTGAGACACAGTGGCTTCTCGCAGAGAATGTGCTTGCCGGCGTCGGCCGAGCGCTTGATCCACTCGAGGTGCAGATGGTTCGGTAGCGGGTTGTAGATCGCTTCAATCGCCTCGTCGGCGAGCAGCTCCTCATAGCTTCCGT
>SLBH01000275.1 GCA_007126415.1 Spirochaetales bacterium | reverse complement strand
TATTCGCTCCGCCGATTACTCGATTGCATCGCTGTTGTCGCTCGTTTTCCTGTTTATCCCGATTGCGTTATTTGTGTTGCAGGATCGCGCGCTCACGGTGCTGTTGCGCCGACGCGGAATGGAGGTGTAGGCGGTAGCCGGGGGCGAGCTCGCTGCTACAGATTGCCTGGTGGGTTCCTACGAGTCGTAGAGATTCTTTAGGATCCCGAGCGCCACGAGCCACCGCGCGCGCCCGAGCCGCCCGATGGTGCGCGCTTGCGCGTGTTTCCAGCGCGGCAGATTCTCTTCGAGCGCCGCCCAGCCGTCGTCGCTTAGGCGGTAGCGCCGCAGTCGCTTATCGCCGCCTGTCATCAGGGTCACCAAGCCCGCAGCTTCGATCTTATCCATGTTTCTCGAGATGGTGCTGAGCTCGGAGTTGAGACGTTCGGCGAGTTCGCCGGTGGAAAGCGGCGACTCGATCGCGAGGTTCAAAAGGAGTGCGTACTGACCGGAGGTGACCGATGCGCCACGAAATGCCTCTACAAACCAGCGCGAAACGGTCTTCTCGGCGCGGCGTAGGTTGTAACCGGGGCAGAAGGTCGGGACACCTTTGAGCGCTTTCGTGATTTGCGTGCGATTCACGTTTAACTCCGCGCCCGCATCAGGGTTCGTTCACGGCCCAGTCGTAGGCATCACGCGCCCGCGGGCGGTAGTTGTTGCCCGCGTACGATCGTAGTTCGGCGGCCAACTCCGGCTCGGCGTACTCGAGGAGATGGTCGACGACGCCTTCGATCTCGTCGCCGCAGTTACGAACGGTACGATGCATGAGCCTCCTCCCTTGGCGGTCGATCGATTATCATTGTAAATACAAATAACATATAGACAGAGATTTGTCCAGTAGTATAGTATGATTCTAAGGAATGCCGACCAAGGGGTGTGCAATGAATAGCCGTGTGGGACAGTCTGCCGTGTCCGGTGCGGGGGCGTCTCGGTTCGACGTAAAAGCGGCGTTTACGGAGCGAAATCCGGCGTTGGCGAGGAAGCTACCGCCCGGGACGTTTGCGTTGCTGCGGGCGGTGTTGCACGAGGCGCTGGTCAACTCGGCGTTGCGGCGCTACGGTGCGCTCGGCCCGCTCGAGTTCTGCCGCGCGGTGTTGTCACGTCTCGCAATACGAGTGCAGGTCGAGAACGCCGAGCAGCTGGGGCGCGTCTCGGCACCGGTGGTCTGCGCAAACCACCCAACCGGTGCGGTTGAAGGGCTGGTGTTGATGCAGACGTTGCTCACCGCTTGCGGAGATGTCGCTGTACCGGCGAATGAGCTTCTGGCTACGATACCGTCGCTCTCCTCGGTTATCGTGCCGATCGATCGGTATCGTGGAAACCGCCAAGCGCTCGCCGCGTACCGCGCGGCGTTTGCCTCGCGATCTCCGGTGCTGGTGTTCCCGGCGGGGCGCACCGCGCGTCTGCGCGGCGGTCGGTTGCGCGAGTACCCCTGGAACAAGTCGTTCGTTACGTATGCCAGGCGCTATGAGCGTCCGGTTGTGCCGGTATGGGTGAGTGGGTGCAACTCGCCGTGGTTCTATTTTATTCACCGAGCACGGAAGGCGCTGGGCATTCGTTTGAATCTCGAGATGCTGTTGCTTGTGGACGAGCTATTGAGGCGGCGCGGAGATCTGGTCACGGTGCGCTTTGGCGCTCCCCGGCCGCCGTCCGAGCTTCTCGTCCAGGACTCGTCTTCGATGATGGGTGATCAATCGACGGCCGAGAGTTTGCGGCACGACGTACAATCCTTAGGAAAATACTTGACAATACAACCATCGAAAGATACCTTACCATTATGAACGTGATGGCGGCGATGCTGATCGGTGTCGCAGGCACGTCGGTAATTCACACCTCCAAAGGCCTTATGAAGCTCGGTATGCAGCAGTTTCAGCGCGCAAAGCTTGACGAGCGTTCGACACGGGCCGCCTCGCTGATTTACGCCGCCGGCATACTCGCAAACTTCACAACGCCGTTTTGGGTTATGTTCGCCAACCTGTTTGCTCCAACGGTGATTTATACCTCGATGTACGGACTGGGGTTGGTTTCGCTGTTAGCCTTCTCGCGCTTTGTGTTACACGAGACGCTGACGCGCTTCCACGCGCTTGGGATCGCGATCATCATCCTCGGCACCCTGTTGCTCGGCGCGGCCGAGATCGTGCGTACTGCGCCGAGCTTTAGCATAACGGAGCTTTCGCCGCTCGTGACGCTCACCGGAGTCTGGATGTTCGGGGCGCTTGTGGTTGCACGGCTCAGCGCGCAACGTGAAGTTCGATTCCAAGAGGTGTTTTTTGGTTTAGCGGCCGGTGGAATGGCGGCGCTCGATGCGTTGTTAAAAGGCGTGGCTCAACACGGCGAGAACGGCGCACGGCTTATCCCGAGCAGCGCGGTATTGGGCGCTGTGCTCGCCGGGAGCTTCCTCGTAGCCGCCGGCGCGTTCGGTATGATTCAGTGGTCTTATCTCCGTTCGTGTCGTGCGAGCGTCATGGGCACCGCGTACGATCTCAGTTATGTCGGGCTTCCTGTGCTGCTGTTCGCCGTCCTCAAACCCGAGTACGGGCTGACGGTTCTCAATATCGCAGGTCTCGCGGTGCTCGCCGCCGGTGCGCTCGTGGTACAGGCGGCGGGAGGCGGACGAGCTCCGTGGATTATGAAGAGGGTTTCTGTATGACTCCGATCGCCGAACCGGTTGCCCGTGATCGTCTTGCCGCGGAACTGACCGCCGGTACGTATGTAACGCGCTTCAAAGATCTGGAAGTACATCTCTTCGAGGGTCGTGAGGCTCCGTCGGTACTCGATGAGATCGGGCGAATCAGAGAGACCGAGTACCGTCACGTGGGCGCGGGCCGCAATGTCGAGCGCGATCTCGATCGATTCGACACGGAGCACCCGGCTTACCGGCAGATCGTATCGTATGACCGGGCCGAGGGCGAGATTGTCGCGATGTATCGGGCGATCCATTGCGGTTGGGCGTTGGAATCGGCAGGACCAAGCGCGTTACGCACTACTTCGCTCTTTGCGTTCAGCGCTCGATTTCAAGCTGAGGAGCTTCCGTTTCTGGTGGAGCTCGGCCGCTCGGTAGTCAACCGTAATGCGCGACGAGCGGTGCAAGGCTTGTTCTCTGTTTGGTCCGGCCTCGGTGCGTTGATGCGCGAGTGGTCTGATATCAGCGGATTTTTCGGAAACGTATCGGTCTATAGGGATACCCATGATCAGCACCTCGATACACTGCTCGGGTATCTCGATCGTTATCACGGCGATCGTGGCGCCCGGGTGCGAGCTAAACGCGGGAACGAGTACCATGGCCGTTCCGAGTTACGCGAAATAGACCGAAGCCTAAATATCCCGGACTCGCTTTCGGGCTTAGTGGAAAGAGCTTCCGCTGAGGGTTGGACGCTACCGCCGATCCTGATCTCTTATCTAAAGGCGGCTCCCGGCCTCGTTGCGTTCGAGACCGCCGTCGACCCTGATTTTGGCAACGCCCGCGAGATCGCGATTATGGTACCGGTGGACGCGATAACCGCGAGAACGCGGAAGCGAATCATTGATCCGTATGTCTCGGTGAATCCCGAACGGTTCCGTTTGGCGTCCGCGGCGCGGGGGCAATCGTATGGGTAGTTCCGGCAGTCGAAGGCAAGCGCTTCCTGGGCAGAAGCGGAGCGGAGCCGGCCGCCTGAGCCGGCTGCAAGGAATTATCGGCATTGGACTGCTGGTCTTGCTTTGGACG
>SLBH01000348.1 GCA_007126415.1 Spirochaetales bacterium | reverse complement strand
GACGAGCGCCACGAAGAGGACCTCGCCGCGATGCTCGAGAATCGTCCGAACATCGACGTGAATGAGATCACCGGCGACGATCTCGAACCGTTCCGTGAACGTGCAGCACAGGCACACGAGCGATTCTTTGAAATCGGCGGGCCGAACGCCGAGGCGATCTACAACGCGCTGGTAAACGACATCGAGCAAGCGAAGGCCGCGCTTGGGCTGAACTAAGCTTTCACTAAGCAAGGACGGTTTTACGCATACCGTGTAGAGCAAGGGTCGCCGCCGAAGCGCGGCGGCCTGCTCAATCCCACAAGCGAGAGGGTAATCTATTATGCAAGACCCCGCCCCTGAAGCCGGCAAGCCCCAGAACTCACACAACCCGTTACGACGGGTCTCAAACGTGCTCAGCACCGCGCTCGATTACTTCGAAGTAAGCGTGTTAAGCGTGGGTGTGTTTGCGTTAGCCGCGCTGTTAATTGCCAACGTCGTGGCTCGAAACTTCTTCCGCAGCATTTACTGGGCTGAAGAAGTATCCGCGATTCTCATTCTGGTCATCACGTTCGTCGGCGTGAGTTACGCCGTCCGCAAGGCGCGCCATATTCGGATGGGCGCAATCTTCGACGCGCTCCCGCCGAGGGCGCAAAAGGTGATGATCATTATCATCTCGGCGTACGGCGCGGCCGTTATGTTCTTTATGGCACGCATCGCCTATCAGTACATGAGCGTTGCGCGCATGACACAGCAAGTGACGCCTGCCCTGCGGATTCCGTTTTGGATGACGATCATTATCATTGTGCTCGGCTTCTTTTCAGCCGGCATTCAGTATCTGCGCACTATCGTGAAGAACCTGGTTGAGGAGGACGTCTGGCTGTCTCCCGAGCAGCAGAGCGAGTACGAACCCGAAGAAACGCAGGGTTACTGATGATGGGCAAAACAACTACCAAGATGGAGACACAGACATGCTTTTTCTCGTAGTAAGTATGGTGACGAAGCTGCTGTTGGGCTTTCCCTTCATGCTGCTGATTTTGGGTTCGCTTGCACTGTACCTGCATTTCTATATGCCGATGTTCAACATGACCGTCATCGTGCAACAGGTGCGCACCGGGATAATGCCGCCGGCTTTGGTTGCGGTTCCGATGTTCATACTCGGCGCGAGCATCATAACCTCCGGCGATGCGGCCGCCAAGCTCATAAACATGGTGAAATCTTTCGTCGGCCATATTCCGGGCGGACTGCCGATCACGACTAACGCGAGTTGTACGCTCTTCGGCGCCGTTTCGGGCTCTACACAGGCCACGGTAGCCGCGATCGGTGGTACCATGCGCCCGATGCTTCTGCAAGCCGGATACCCGAGCTCGTTCACGTTGGCCCTTATCATCAACTCCAGCGATATCGCGTTCTTGATTCCTCCCAGCATCGGTTTCATCGTCTACGGCGTCGTCACGAGCACCTCAATCGGCAAGCTCTTTCTCGCCGGCGTCGGCCCCGGCATCTTGATCTTTATTCTTTTCTCGATCTATAGCTACTTCTACTCCAAGAGAAAGAACGTCGGCCAACTGCCGAAAGCAAGCTGGGACGAACGTCGCCAAGCGGTTCGAGAAGGCCTCCCGGTCGTAGGCTTTCCCTTGATCATCATCGGCGGCATCTACGGTGGTATATTCAGTCCCACCGAGGCGGCCGCGGCGGCGGTTGCTTACGCGTTGTTGCTCGAGGGGTTTTGGTATCGCAAGATCACCTTTGATAAGCTCGTGAAGTGTTTCCTCGATACCGGCATCATTACCGGGGTGGTGTTCGTGCTCGTCGGCGCCGGGCAGGCCTTGTCGTGGCTCTTGAGCTTCCTTCGCGTTCCCCAGGCGGTTCTTGTACCGCTGTTCGGAACCGACCCAACCTACATCACCGTGATCCTGATCGTCGTGATCGCGTACTTCATCGGCTGTATGTTTGTCGACCCGATCGTCGCGATCTACATCTTGAGCCCCGTCTTCGCACCCTATGTCATAGAATCCGGCGTTGACCCGATTCTTCTCGGTGTCTTGGTCGTTCTTCAAGCCGCAATCGGCTCGGCCACTCCGCCGTTCGGCGTCGATATCTTCACGGCGCAGTTGGTGTTCAGACGGCCGTACCTCGAAGTCATCAAGAGTACGCCGCCGTTTATCATGATTCTGATCCTGGTAACGATCCTGTTGGTTGTGTTTCCGCAGATTGCGTTGTTCCTGCCGGACACCGCGCTGATATAGCGGCCGCGCACCCTCGCGGGGGTCCGCCCCGCCGCGTGCACGGCCCGCGCGCAACCGAGCCACCGGCACGCTCCTTCGGTTCTCGCAACCGGCTTAGGGAGCGTGCCTTTTTTTGGTTCATGCTCATGCACTAGAAGCACGAACGCCGGCACGATACGGGATACCGCAGAGCGCGTACCGGAGAGGCGAACTCGCCCGCCCGCTCGTGGTATTGCCGCGATCCATGTTTTCCACGTGTTTACCGTAGCGCTTGCAACGCAACCGCCAACACATACACTAGAGAGCATGCGAGCAGTTATGTATAACGCGTTTGAGGCTCCCCCGGAGCTCGTGACGGTTGCCGACCCTACGCCGACGCGCAGCGGTGTGGTGATAGCGGTTGAGGCAACCGGGTTATGTCGTAGCGATTGGCACGGCTGGATGGGTCACGACCCCGATATCACGGTACCACATGTCCCCGGGCATGAACTCGCCGGCACGGTGGTCGCCTGCGGTGCGGAGGTCACCAACTGGAGCGAGGGAGACCGCGTCACGCTCCCGTTTGTCTGCGGCTGCGGCAGCTGTCCGGAATGCGCGTCCGGGCGGCAGCAGGTCTGCCGAAACCAGTTCCAGCCCGGCTTCAGCGACTGGGGATCCTTCGCCGAGTACGTGGCGATTGAGTACGCCGACCATAACCTGGTAGCGGTCCCGGAGGGGATGGGCAGCACTACCGCGGCCGCGTTGGGCTGTAGATTCGTGACCGCGTTTCGTGCGCTCTTTGACCAGGGGCGGCTCTCCGCCGGGGAGTGGGTCGCGGTACACGGATGCGGCGGTGTGGGCCTCTCGGCGGTGATGCTCGCCACCGCCTGCGGCGCGCGCGTAATCGCCACCGACGTGAAGTCGGGACCGCTCGAGACCGCGCGCGAGCTCGGTGCCGAAGCGACGATTAACGTGACATCGTACGACGGTGACGCCGACGCTATAGCCGCTGCGGTTGCGGACGCCGCGCGCGGCGGGGTGGCTTTGTCTCTCGACGCGCTCGGCAGGCCCGAGAGCTGCGTGGCCTCGGTACTGTCGCTACAACGCAGCGGGCGGCACGTCCAGGTGGGGCTGCTGCTCGCCGAGGAAAGCCGACCGGCTATCCCTATGGACCGAGTGGTGGCGTGGGAACTCGAACTGTTGGGGAGTCACGGCATACAAGCGCATCGCTATCCGGCTCTGTTGCGACTGGTTGACGACGGGCGCGTGGATCCTTCGCGGCTGATTTCGCGCTCGATCGGCCTCAACGATGCTCCCGCAGCACTCGCCGCGATGGACCGCTTTGAGCACGAGGGCATTACCGTTATTCACCCATAATACACACACGTTGAGCATCGCGACCGAGCCCTAAAATCTGCAGTGCTCCGGGCGGTCACCGGAAAACTCTGAGGGCATAAAAAAAGCCCGGCAACGACCTACTCTCCCACCCCACAAGAGGGCAGTACCATCGGCGCTGGAGGGCTTAACTTCCGTGTTCGGAATGGGAACGGGTGGGACCCCTCCGCT
>SLBH01000360.1 GCA_007126415.1 Spirochaetales bacterium | reverse complement strand
GGTCGATCTCGGCTATGAGATCGTGCACCCCGCTGGTATTGGTTGTGACGGAGTCGACGCCTTCCTGCGTAAGGGCCTCGTAGACACGATTGCCCAGTTTGGCCATCAGTTTCTCGGCCTGGGACTCGAGCTGCATAATCTCAAACTTCAATACGCCTTTCTCTCCGAGGTCTTGCGCTTTATCGCGAGCCTTGGAAAACAAATCCCGAGACGACTCGAGTCCTCGATCAAAAACCTGTTTCATGCGTTCGGTAAAATCCATGGTTCCTCCTTCTCCTTAAACCGACACGACGGCAAAGAGCGGTGTCGCCGCCTCGATTGACCTTAGCGTCCTATCACCACTAAAATTGTCACCACTAAAATTACCACAACCCCGATCGAAAAGAAAGGAGCATACATGAAGCTGATTTTTCTGGGACCTCCAGGAGCCGGGAAAGGAACGATTGCCACACGCCTCGCGGAGGATGAAGGCATCCCTCACATCTCCACCGGAGATATCTTCAGGGAGAACATCCGCAATCAAACCAAACTGGGCAAAAAGGTAAAGGCTATTTTAGATTCCGGCGATCTGGTCCCCGACGAGCTCACGGTTGAGCTCGTGAAGGACCGAGTGGCGCAACCTGATGCCGCCGACGGGTTCATCCTAGACGGGTTCCCCCGCACCGTACCGCAGGCCGACGCGCTCGCCGGGTTTGCACCGGTCGACAAGGTGCTCAACTTCGTTCTCGAGGAACAAGAGATTGTGCGGCGCCTTTCGGGTCGGCGAGTCCATAAGCCCTCGGGGCGCACCTATCACGTGTTGTTCGCACCCCCAAAGGTTGAGGGCAAGGATGATGAAACCGGCGAGGATTTGATTATTCGAGACGACGACCAGCCCGAGGCAATCAAGAATCGGCTCGCGGTCTACGAAAAGCAAACCGCACCGCTGATTGAGTACTACAACTCCCGCGGACTCTTGACCGATATTGATTCCGCGCCCGCGCCGGATGAGGTTTACGAAGCGGTCCGCAAGGAACTCGCGCTCGCGTAGAGTTGCATCAAGACCGTACGTAGGCCGGCTGAACCCGGCCCCACTCGGTGCGCGCAGCGGCGCGCACCGAGTTGCACCCATCACTCGGTCGGATCCGTCACAAAAAACACGCCCCCTGCTCTTTCAGGAACGCGCGCAGCTCATCGGCGTTCTCGAGGTCCTCGTCGCCGAGAAGCTCGCGTACGCGCTCGCGGTCATCGAAACCCAGATCAAACGCTTCGGCGAGCAGCGTTTCGCCCGCCTCGCGCTCGCCGATCAGGAGCTTCAGCGCTCCGCGGCTAAACAACGCATCGAGGTCCTCGGGACGCTCGTCGAGAAGCGCGCCGTACCACTCGGCCGCGCGATCGAGGTCGCGGTACTCGTACGCGATCTCGCCGAGCGCGCGCAGCGCCGCAACCGGGTCTTCCGCTTCGCGCAGCAGCAAGCCCGCATAGTTGCGAGCGCTTTCGCGGTCTTCTCTTTGGTACTCGAACTCTACCGCTTGAATGTAGAACGCCGCAGGGTCGCCGGCGGTAGGCGCGGCGTCGGCGAGGAGAACCGCGGCGCTCTCGAGCGTGCCCTCGGCTGCGTATACCATCGCGAGATTGCGGATGACGCGGTCATCGTACGGCGCTTCACTCCTGAGGCGCTCAAAGAGCTCGCGTGCCTCGGCGAGCTCGCCCGCGCGGTAGTAGGCGTACCCGATGAGCTGCGAAATAAGGTGGTTGTCGGGGTCCTCATTCTGCAACGCAGTAAGGAGCTCGCGCGCCTCGGAGTACGCACCGCGTTCGATCTCAACCCGCGCGAGGTTGAACCGCGCACGGCGCCCCCCGGGCTCGTAGGCAAGCGCGCGACGATAGTAGCGCGAAGCAGCGTCCCAGTTTTCGAGCTCAAAATAGGCGCCGGCGAGATTGTAGTACTCCGCCGCAATGTCGTCACGCGTTGGGCGGGAGGCGCACGCCGCGCTCAAACTCAGCGCCGCCGCGACGCACGCCAGAGCTGCTGTAGCGCGCACCGCGCTAAAGGCGGAGTACCGTCTCCTCAATTTTCCGTACCTGCGAGCGATAGAGGTTACAGATCGTCGAACCGTAGTCGGCGATCAGCTGAATGATATTGCGTCTCATCTCCGGCTCATCGCGACCGTTCAGGCGGTCTCCGGCGTCGCCGAGCCCCGGCAGGATATAGGCCGCATCGTTCAAGACCGGGTCCATCCACAGCGTGAACACATGCGCGTTCTCGAGCGCGCGCACGATCCGCAACGAGCCCTTGAGCGCCGATATCACGTTGAGGAAGTTGATTGAGCGCGGCCTCACGCCTTGATCCTGGAGATACTTTACGATTGTAACCAAGCTTCCGCCGGTGGCGTTCATGGGATCGGCAAACACCAGGTCCTTGTCGTGCAGTGCATCGAAATCGACGAACGAGTTGTCGAGATCGAGGATGTACTCCATGTCTTTTTCTTTGCGCGTATCGTCGCGCTTGATGCTGAACAGCGTAAACGGCGTGACGTAGCCGGTGGAGGAGTACTCTTGAATCTCCTTCGACATGATCATTGAGGGAAGCAGGGCGCCGCGCAGCATAACGCACATGACGCAGTTCTCGAGCTCTTCGTCGAGGTCGGGAATCTTGTGCACCGCGTAGTTCTGCACCGGCTCGGTGACCGGAGTTTGAACGATGAGGTGATTCTTGCGGTGACTCTCTGGGTCGGCAAACGCGAGGTTGAACAGCAGTTCGTAGGCGCGCTGCGTGTAGTACACGAACTCGTGGTGCTGCGTGCGCACGTCCCGCAGCTTGGCGATCAGGCGCGAGGCCTCGCCGTGGACGCTGCGCGGCGTCTCGAAGGAGTACACCCGGATGTTCGGCTCTTCGCCGGTGATCTCCTGCATGAACTTGCCCATCTCGTTGTACAGATTGATAAGGCGCTCACGCTCGGACTGGAGACGGGTTTGGTTTTGGGACGAGGTCAAGACCTTTGACGCGGTTAAGACTTCGTCGTATAACTCATTCATGCGCGCGATCTTGGCGTGATCTTGTTCGGTAAGGTACCCGTCGAGATCGGCGGCTTTAAGAACGATACAATTGCTCATCTGCGGCTCCCGTGGGATGGTTCCCTCGGGACCTGACTATAGCAGCAGCCGGCGCGCGACACAAGCCGACGCGCCCGACTATCGGCTACAGAATCGGCACGCCGAACGCAAGCCCGAGCCCAAAGGAGCGATCCTCATCGAGCGCATCGGTCATCATGGCATCGATCACGAACTTGTAGCGGCTCAGCGCCGGATTCGCCGCGATATCGATACGGATGCCGGTGTTGAACGCGCCGCGCTCCTGGGCGTTGGCTCCCGCCGGGGTGCGGCTGTAGGAGAAGTTTGCAAAGTCGTTGATCCAGTGCACGTAGCCTTGAAAGGTCTCCGGGAACAGCACCAGGTCGAAGCCCATGCCGAAATCAATATCTCCGTCGTCCACGATGTCGCCGAAGGCCTTGCCTACTACCATTGAGGTCTCGGCGGGCATATTGAAGAACGTTCCGGGGTAGGTGGCCGCGAGGTATACCTGCTGCACGTTCTCGTCGTTGCCGTTGATCTGCAGCATCTGGAAGTTACCTCCAACCGCAACCGAGGTGCGGCCCCCGGTGGGTAGCCGGATCTTTCCGCCGAGAATGATGTCTTCGTTGTCCTCGCCGATGTTGCTGTCGTAGGCAAACGAGAGTTCGGCGAGCTGAAACAAGCTGACCGAGGCTTTCGGAATATGCGCGGTTTCGTCG
>SLBH01000253.1 GCA_007126415.1 Spirochaetales bacterium | reverse complement strand
CCGCCGTAATCGGCCACCAAGGCCCGACCGAGAATCTTCGGCGCCGATGAGTCCACAAGATCCCAGTTGTTGACGTAATCCAAGTTCCGCAGATACACCTCGAGCACGGCGGCGCGCTGCCCCGCATCACCGCGCTCAAACTGCTCCACCAGAATAAACAACGCCGTGAGGCGGCACTCATGAAACGGGTCCTGCAGCAGCTCAACGACCTCCTGCAAGCGCAGAGCTCGATACCTGCGTGCAAGCTTTCGTTGGTTCGGGACCGGAACGCCAAGGAACCGGTCTCCCTCGCCGTACCCGCCCTCGTCGGTCTGAAAAAACTGCGCCTGTTTTGCCGCCCGCTCGGGCGAACGCTCCGCCTGCAACGCGTTGCGTACAGCCTCCGCTCCGGCGGCGCGCCCGTCGCCTGGCGCGAAACCGCTATCGGTGATCCCCATGCGAAGATGATACCGGGACTCTCGGTCACGCGCAACTCGCCGAGGGTAGCCGTCGACAGCCGAGTATAGCCGTGCTTTTCTTCTCGCACGTCGACTCGAATCGGTCG
Source organism: Spirochaetales bacterium (assembly GCA_007126415.1). Classification (GTDB taxonomy): domain Bacteria; phylum Spirochaetota; class Spirochaetia; order DSM-27196; family SLAA01; genus B1Sed10-166. The sequence continues at coordinate 3,231 of SLBH01000253.1, read as the reverse complement.
GCTTCCCTTGCGGTTGTCGGCCTTATTGCGTAGTATTGGCTGATCCACATGAATCGAGGTGTATTATGATGAAACGAACCGCCCTGGTTGTCGTGATAGTTGTGCTTCTGATCGCGTCGATAGGAGTAGGGTCTTTGCCGGCGCAGCAGCAGGTGGAACCGCTCTCTCCTCGCGAGCGTGTAGTGGTGGGGTATGTGCCGATCATGAAGTTTGCCACCCTGTATGTAGCCAACACTCGAGGGATTTTCGAGAAGTACGGCCTCGATGTAGAGGTGCAAAGCGTACGGTCCGGCACCGAGATCATCGCATTTCTCACGCAGGGACAGATCGATGTAGGGGGTATCGCGATCGTGGCTTCCACCTGGAACGCGTGGAACCGTGGCCTTGATGTGCGCATCATCGCCCCCGGGGCGCTTGAGCCGCGCACCGGCAGCCCCACCAAGATGCTGGTTCGGTCCGACCTGTGGGAGTCCGGCGAGGTGCGCTCGGTAGCCGACCTCCGCGGACGGCGCGTCGCGATGGCGGGCGGCCCCGGCAGCGGAGGTGAGTATCTTGCCTCCAAAGCGTTGGAGCGAGGTGATCTCACAATTCGGGATGTGCAGGCGCTCAATATCGGCAACCCGGATATGCCGGCGGCCTTTGCAGGTGGCTCTATCGACGCGGCCATTCTTGGGTCTCCGTTTGCAGACCAGGTACTCAGCACCGACGACGCGGTAGTACTCGAGGAGGATCTCACACCGGAGGCGATGACCGTGACCTTTGTGGGTTCCGGACGCTTCGTCAACGAACGCCCCGAGGTAGCGCGACGCTTCGTCCTCGCCCTGATGGAAGCGGCACAGATGATGCAGGGAGATGACTACCTCTCTCCCGAGAACATGCGCGCGTACCTGAGCCATATCAACACTACCGAGGATGCAATCCGCACCGGCGCCCCGGTAATCTACGATCCCGATCAGGAAATCTCGCTGAAAGGGTTGCGCGATGTAGAACGCGTCCATCGGCAGAACGGTCGCACCCAGTACAGGAGCCCGTTCGATCCCGCCGATGTAACCGACCTCTCGTTCGTCGAGTGGGCACGAGACCAGATTCAATAGGCTCACCGGGCAGTAGCGGAATGAGCGAGTTCCCAGTCAAGATTCGCGCCGGCGGGGTGGGCAAACAGTTTGCTACTGCGCACGGGCCGGTAACCGCGCTACAGGAGTTCACCCTTGAGGTGCACGAAGGCGAGTTTCTCTGCTTAGTGGGCCCATCCGGTTGTGGGAAGTCGACCTTTTTGCGCATTCTCGCCGGGCTTCTGGACGCCGGATCCGGCACGATCGAGGTTTTCCGCGACACCGACGCCGGTCGACCCTTGACCAGTATGGTGTTCCAGGAGTACGCGGTGTTCCCCTGGAAGACGGTAACCGAGAACGTCGCGTTCGGCCCCCAGATGCGGGGTATCTCGAAAAAGCAGCGCACCGAGACCGCGCTCACCTGGATTGAACGTGTGGGGCTCAAGCGCTTTGCCGACCACTACCCGCACCAGCTCTCCGGCGGGATGCGACAGCGCGTGGGTATCGCCCGGGCACTGGCAAATGACTCGGAGATTCTCCTGATGGACGAGCCGCTGGGGGCACTCGATGCACAGAACCGCACCGTTCTTCAAGAGCAACTTCTGGAACTCTGGCAAGAGGGGCGCAAGACCGTGCTGTACGTAACGCACAGTATTGAGGAAGCCGTGCTGCTCGGAGACCGTGTGGTGCTCATGACGGCGCACCCCGGCACGGTGAAGACGGAGTTCTCGATACCGTTGCCGCGTCCGAGAAGCCTCAAGACCACGGCCGAGCCCGAGTTTGCCCGGCTGAACTACGCGATCTGGGAATCGCTGCGAGACGAAGTACAGCGAAGCATCGAGGAGGGACGGTGATGGCGGGTCCCGTGCTTGTTCAATCCGCGGACCTCAGCGCGCCGCGAAAGCGGTTGATTGCGACCCTGGCGGTGTTTCTCGTTCTGAACGCGGTGGTAACGGTGCTGTCGGTCTGGGCCCATCTGTGGTGGGCGATCGCGGCGGTCAACTTTGTGCTGCTGGTAGTGATCGCCGAGAACGCGGCACCGCTGATTCCCGGCAAACGTCTGCAGGCATACGAGCGCGCTCTCGCGATCGCGTTCCCGCTCTTGCTACTCGTTGGGTGGGAGCTACTGGTGGCGGGAGATATCCTGAACCCCAACTGGTTCCCTCCGCCCACCCGCATCGCGGGGGCGGTCTGGAGCATTGCAACCGAACAGGATCAGTTCACCGGCACCTCCTTGTTCGGCCGACCCTGGCGGCTACCGCAGTACATCGCGGAGGATGGGCCGGCGGGGGCACAGACCTTGATACAGGAGAGTCACCTTTTTGCTACGCTTCTGCGCGTCTTCGCCGGGTTCCTCATCGGGACGGTTCCCGGGTTGGTGCTGGGTGTGGCGATGGGCGTGAGCGGGACAATCAGGCGCATGATCGACGCCACGCTTTCGGCGTTCTATGTGCTGCCGAAGATCGCGATTTTTCCGATCATGATGCTGGTATTCCCCAACCCGTTCGGTGAGGGACCAAAGATCGCGGTGGTGGCGATATCCGCGTTCTTTCTGGTGACGATCAACACGATGGTAGGAGTGCGTGATATTGAACCGGTGCTGATCGAGGCAGGACGCAACTACGGCGCGCGGGGATTGACGATGCTGCGACACGTGATCATCCCCGCGGCGATGCCGGTGATTTTTGCCGGGCTTCGACTGGCGCTCGGCACCGCCTTGATCGTGATCATCGCGATTGAGTTCGTTCGCTCGCAGACCGGCGTAGGATTCCTCACGTTCTATTACTGGGAGATACTGGCCCCGGAGAAGATGTACGCCGGACTGGTGGTGGTCATGATCCTGGGGGTAAGCCTCACCGCCGGACTCACCGCATTGGAACGGGCGGCGATGCCGTGGCGACGCGAGCTGCGAACACGACGCAAGGCCTGATTCACACGGCCCGATTCAACCGTATTGATATTCCCGGCGCGCATTGCTATACTTTGCAGTGTCAAGTGATGGGCGATTAACTCAGTGGGAGAGTGCTACCTTCACACGGTAGAAGTCGGCAGTTCAAATCTGCCATCGCCCAGTCTGTTTTCCTGGGAAAACCAAGCATCTCCGCAGGCGCGCTGAAGCGCGTCTGCCGGCGCCCAGTATTCTGAAAGGCAAAGTTGTTTCCCTACAACAACTTACATT
>SLBH01000003.1 GCA_007126415.1 Spirochaetales bacterium | reverse complement strand
TTGTTATCACACCCTCGGCGTTCGCCGGTGGCGCCGGCGAGGCCAACCCTGCGGCCGCGCCAGATGTGGCGCTCGAGGGCGCCGGTGCGAGCTTCCCCGCCCCGCTGATCACCGCGATGGCGGATGAGTATCGCGACGAGACCCAGGGACGCGTCACGGTCAACTACCAGTCGATCGGTTCGGGCGGAGGCATCCGCCAGTTCCTCGAGCAGACCATTATGTTCGGCGCCACCGAGCGCTACCTCAGTGACGAGCAGATTGCCGAGATCGAGTCCGCAACCGGAGGTACGGCGTTCAACATGCCGATCACACTCGGGTCGGTAGCCCCAACCTACAACCTGCCCGGAATCGATGCCGGTCTGGTGTTCACCGGCGAGGTGCTGGTGGATATGTACCGAGGCGAGATTCAAAACTGGAACGATCCGCGGATCGCCCAGCTAAACCCCGATTCGGATCTGCCGTCGCTTCCGGTACAGATCGTCCACCGCTCGGACGGTTCGGGTACCACCAACGTCTGGACCGACTACTTCTCAAAGATATCGGATTGGTGGGCCGAGGAAGTAGGGTTCGGCACCAGCGTCGACTGGCCTCGGGGAACCGGCGCCAACGGCAACGAGGGAGTCGCCGGCGTAGTGCAAACCACCCCGGGCGCGCTTGGGTATAACAGCCTGGTGTACGCTACGCTCAACGATATCCCGTACGGCGCGGTCATCAACAGCTCCGGCGAGACCATCCTTCCGGATCTTCCCACAACATCCGCCGCGGCAAACATCGACCTTCCGGCCGACACGCGCGTCTCGATCACCGATACTCCGGCAGCCGACGGATACCCGATCGCGAGCTTCGCTTGGGTGATGATATACGAACGCCTCGACGAAAACCCCGCGATCGAGAGTCGCACGCAGGCCGAAGAACTGGTGCGGTTTCTGTACTGGACGATAACCGACGGACAGGAACTGAGCGAACCGCTTGATTTCGCTCGGTTGCCGGAAGCCGCGGTTGACCGCGCCACCGATATGCTCCGCGGTCTCACCTGGAACGGCGAGGCCTTGGGAGCGGAGGTCCTCGATGCAATAGCGCGGCGATGATCGTTCGATCAGCGCCGCGAGTAATATCGAGAGAAGGTTGGGCCGTAGCGAGTGTCCTGCGCAGAACGGCCCGGCCTTCGGGTTTTGCGAACGATACAGAGGACATGTCGAGATGAGTGCTGGAGACTACACGTACGGCTCGAACCGGTTCGTTCCCCACCCGATCTACCGTCGGCTCGGAGACCGGATCTTTGCTACGGTGATTCTTCTGTTCGGGGTGGCGATAATCGCGATAGCCTTAGGTATGGGACTCGTGCTCTATACACAAGGAAGCGCACCGATTACCAGGGACGGATTTTTCGGATTTCTGTTTGAAACGCGCTGGAACCCGGTCTCAGGGGTGCACGGCGCCTGGCCGTTTCTCCTCGGCACCCTCATCACCAGCACAGCCGCTCTCGGTCTCGCGTTTTTCCCTGCAGTTGGGGTCGGGATCTTCACTGCCGAGTATGCACCCAAGCGTATCGCGGCATTCATCAACTACCTAATAGACCTGCTCGCCGCGGTCCCGAGCGTGGTGATCGGCATCTGGGGGATCTTTGTGTTCGCCCCTTGGATGCGCGACACCTTCTATATGCGGGTTTACCTTTGGGCGGTTGAGTCGGCGCCGGCGCTTTTGCCGGTTCTGGGCGCCCCGGCAAGTTACAACATCATCACCGCTACCTTGCTGCTCGCGCTGATGATCACCCCATACACGGTGGGCCTCACGCGCGACGCGATCAGGCTCGTGCCGCGTGAGCAGCGCGACGCGGCCTGGGCCCTCGGAGCAACTCACTGGGAAGTCATGCGCCTCGGAATACTGCCGTATGCTCGGGGAGGGATCGTCGCCGGAGCAATGCTTTCGCTCGCGCGTGCCCTTGGTGAGACGATGGTAGTCGCGATGCTGATCGGAAACTCCAATCGCCTGCCGTTCACGTTGTTTGGGCCGGCTTCCACGATGCCTTCGGTGATCGCAAACGAGTTTCGCGAGGCGGTCGAGACGATGCATCTCGCAAGCCTGATGGCGGTCGGGTTCTATTTGTTCCTACTCACGTTTGTGGTCAATCTCGCGGCCGCGTACATACAACGGAAACTTCATATCGGAGGGCGAGTACTATGACGCTACGCTCACGTTACATTCGCGATGCGGTCATGCGAGGTCTTCTGGCCTTTTCCGCCGTTATTATTGTGGTACCGCTCGTGGTCATCCTCGGCTATGTGGTCGTAAACGGCATCGGTGCATTGAACTGGAGTTTTTTCACCGAGGAGCTCGGATCGCCGGCTCGAGCGATGCAAGGCCGGCCCACCGGGCTCGCGCACTCGATCGTAGGGACGGTGGTAATCGATCTTATGGCGCTCGCGTTCGCGCTGGTGGTTCGTCCGTTCGGGCGGTTCTCGGCGGTAGCCGGCTCGGTGGCGCTCGCGTTCGTGATGTTCCCGATCATCGCGCGCTCGGTGGAGAGCGTGTTGCGGACCACGCCGTGGTCGCTGCGAGAGGTGGGGCTCGCGCTCGGACTGCCGCGCTGGCGTGTCGTCGTCTCAACCGTGTTACCGGCGGCTAAGACCGGCATTCTCACCGGAGTGTTGATCGCGTTCGCGCGCGCCGCGGGCGAGGCCGCTCCGCTGTTGTTCACATCGTTCGGGCAGAACTACATGAACCTCGATGTCGGGCGCGCGATGGATACGCTACCGCAGCGGCTCTACAGCCTCGCGATAAGCCCGTATCGTGAATGGCATGCAATGGGTTGGGCCGCCGCGATTGTACTGCTCGCGTTCGTGATGACCTGCTTTTTCGCGGCGCGGTTTCTTGCAAGCAAATTCAGCCCCGGTGCCGAAAGCTAAACCGGAAAACGAGGAGAAAACACTATGCGGAACGAAGATCAAGCTGCAGCAACAACGGCTGAGCGCCATGCGGGGCGTAATACACAGGCGGTGGACTGGAGCATCACCCGGACACACGCTCGGTTCGACCCCGACCTTCACGACGAAGCGGTACGGATCGAGTCGCGCGAGCTCTCGGTGAAGTACGGCGACGTTGTGGGCGTTGAGGAAATCTCGCTCCCGATGTATGCCAACACCGTGACCGCGCTGATCGGGCCTTCGGGCTGCGGGAAGACGACGTTCTTACGCGCGCTCAACCGCATGCACGACCTCATGCCGAGCGCTCGCGTAGGCGGAAGCGTGCTGCTCGACGGTGAAGACATTTACGCCCGGGGCATCGACCCGGTCACGATTCGCCGCAAGATCGGCATGGTGTTTCAGAAACCTACGCCGTTTCCCACCATGTCGGTGTACGATAACGTTGTAGCCGGTCTACGCCTCGTGGGGCTTCGAAACCGCAGCGTGCTCGACGAGGTAGCCGAGCGGTCGCTTACCCAGGCGGCGCTCTGGGAAGAGGTCAAGGATCGCCTCAAGGCCCCGGCCTCGGCGCTCTCCGGTGGACAGCAGCAGCGACTCTCGATCGCGCGTGCTCTTGCGGTTGAGCCGGCGGTGCTTCTGATGGACGAACCTACGAGCTCGCTCGACCCGAAAGCCACCGCTCGCATCGAGCAACTCATCAGCGAGCTCAAGAAAGACGTCACGATCGTGATCGTGACCCACAACATGCAGCAGGCGGCGCGCGTTTCGGACTACACCGGCTTCTTCTTTCTCGGTCGCCTGATTGAGTTCGGCACTACCAACAAGATCTTCACCAGCCCGAGCGAACAGCGCACCGAGGACTACATCA
>SLBH01000229.1 GCA_007126415.1 Spirochaetales bacterium | reverse complement strand
TCCGCGGTTACCGACGTTGTCCTCGGCCTCGATCACCAAGGTGTAGTCGCTCGCGGACTGCACCCACTCGCCGCGGTCGGAGGTGCCGTCCCATTGGTACACGCCGTTTCGGAAGCTGCGCGACGGTATTCGCCGAAAACTGTTTCCCATCGGGTCGAGGATCTCGGCCGACCACTCGCGAACTCCGCTTGGGTCGCTCACCGATACCGCGATGCTGAGCGTGGTGCGCAGATCGTCGTCTACCGGTTGGAACGGCAACGGGTTCATCGTAACGCTGACCGCCGGAGGGGTGCGGTCGAGGCGCACCGGATACTCGGTGACCTCGGCGCTGAGGTTGCCTTTCTCGTACTCAACCTCGAGACGGCCGAAGTACTCACCCTCCTCGGCGGGCTCTCCTACCGCGGTTTGCCCGTCCCACACAACGGCCTCGGAAACCTGGCGCCGGTCGGCCGGTTCGTGGCGCATTATCTCGGTTCCTTGCTCATCGAGCACCGCGAACTCCCAGCGTGCGATGCCCTCCCGCACCTCGGTCTCGAGCTCGAACTCAACCACGTTGTACTCGGCCTCGGCAGCCGGATTGAACGAGGTTCGCCGTGGCGTAACCTGTATCGGTGTCGGGCGCGTATCAACCACCAGCCGCGGTACCTCGAACGAGGCCGAGTTTCCCGCCTCGTCGGTTGCCGAGAGCGTGTAGCGGTAGGCACCGTCGGCGACAAGCTCGCCCGCGGCGTCGGTACCGTCCCACTCAAACGACTCGAGCCGTCCGTCCCAGGTGTGCCGGCGCACCACGCCACCGTCGGCGTCGGTTATCGCGCCGTGCCACTCGAGCTCCTCGCGCGAGCTCTGCGTAATTGTGACGGTATCTCGGCGCCCGTCGCCGTCGGGCGAAAACAGCGTCCATGACGGGCGCACCAGCGCGCGCGGGGGGGTGAGGTCGAGCTGGAAGCGCTGCGAGCTCACCACCGGGCTGTAGCCGTTGCGATACACCACGCGCAGTTCGCCGGTATACCAGCCTTCCGGGAGCGTTCGACCCGCTCCGTCACGACCGTCGAACTGCAGCACACCGGCCTCCAGATGCTCTGCGGGGAACACGCGGACCTCGACGCCCCGATGGTTCTTCACCGCGAGCGAGATATCGGTGATCTGCTCGACGCCCTCGGCTCGAATCACGAAGCGCACCGTGTCGTTCACCCCGTTCTCGTTCGGCGAGAACGCAAGCGGCGAGACCGTGAGCCGCACCGGAAAGCTACGCCGGTCGAGCACGATCTCATCGAGCGCGGTGGAGAAGCTGTTGCCGGCGCGATCGGTTGAACTCAGCAGGTAGCGGTACGTCCCGTCGGCCGCCGGGAGGCCTTCATCGTCGGTACCGTCCCACTCAACCGTCTCGGGTTCACCCTCCCACTCGAAGCTTCTCACGACGCTTCCGTCAACGGTTGTAATCTGACCCAACCACAGATCCTCGCTCGAGGCTTCTTGATGCTCGAGACGGAGCGTGTCGCGGCTGCCGTCGCCGGTGGGCGCAAACACGGTATACGGCGCGCTCACAACCGCGCTCGGCGGCGTGTTGTCTACAATTACGCGCACCTCCGGCGAGGTGCCGCGGTTGTCGTCGTAATCCCACGCCGAGACGCGCAGTGTGTAGTTGCCGTCCTCAACCCATTCGCCGTCGTAGTCTCTACCGTCCCAGCGAATATCATCGGGCGGGCTCACGGTTGCCGGGCGCCCGAGTCGCGAGAAAGCCCCGCGCTCGCGATACTTCTGCTCGCCGTACGAGTACACGCCGCTGCCGTCCTCGGCCAGAACCTGCACCTCGTAGCCGGCGATTCTAAGGTCGCTGAGCTCGGGGATATCGAGCGGCAGCACCACTTCATCCTGGATGCCGTCCTGGTTTCGAGGCGAGATATAGATCTCTTCCGGGTGCTCGAGATCCACCGGAATATCGCCTTGATACGAAGCGCAAGACGCCGCGGTCACCGCAACCGCGCCCACCACCGCCGCTCGCAGCAGAACGGTCCATACTCCTAAACGCGTCATAGTGTAACTCCTTCTTCCTCTTCAGAATGACCTGCGCCGGTGATCGATGCGTCGGCACCCGATGCGCCGCCGGACGCAAAACCGGAGACCGGCTCGACACGAACGAGGGTCAGCCCCATGTTGCGGAGCGCCGTCAGCACCCCGTACAGCTCGCTTTGGTCCCGTACATACCCGCTTACACGCGTGTGGTCGCCGGGCAGCCGCTCGATATCCCAACCCTCGAGCCGCTCGTCCCAGAGGTCGGTGATCACGCTCGAGATCTCAAGCGCGTAGCGACCACCCTGCTCGATCGGCTTACCGGGCTCGATCGGTTCGCCCGGACCTTGTTCTTGTTCATCAGTGTTTCGCATGCCGCGCACCTCCGTCGTCCGAGCCTAAGATAGCCCAAGGCGCGCAGAACGAGCCCTAACGAAAGTTAGGGTTTTGGTTGGGATTTGATTGAGTTTCGATACCACGAGCCGCGGCGGAAGACGGCGGAAGACGGCTCGGAAAAATGCGTTTACGAGCGAATCACGCCCGCGTTGCGGGCCTTGTAGACCGCGTCGGTGCGGCTTTTAGCGCCGAGTTTGGCGTAGATGTTGTTGAGATGCCACTTCACGGTCCCGGTACTGATGAAGAGCCGTTCGGCGATCTCGTCGTTTCGCAGCCCCTGCGCAAGCGCCTGCAGCAGCTCGAGCTCGCGCCTACTGAACGCGGAGCCTTCACCGTCCGGCGCGTGAACCTCGGTGGCCCCGGTGGCCGCCGGCGCATCGTGGTCGGACGCTTGAACACCGCGGCCGACAGCCCGGCCGTCGGTGGCCGGGCCGTCGGTGGACCGGCGGCTATCGAGCCGCTCAGCCGTCGCCCGGTGGCGTTCGGCTCGTTCAAGCAAGCCGTGCTCGGCGAGCCAGTCCGCGGTCACTCGATGCAGCCCGGCACGCTTTAGGCGAGGCACCTGATGCCGGAGATAGTCGCGCAGCAGGGGATGGAAGCGATAGCGCGCAGCGCCCTCCTCGGGGCGAGGGCCGATGAGATTCATACGCTGAAGCCGACCAAGAAGCTGACGACAGTCGTCGCGGCCGGTGAGTCGCGCAAAGAGCGTCTCGTTGAAGAAGTCCGGGATCGCCATCGCCGCGGCGGCATCGCGAAGCTCTTGTGGCAGTGCCGAGACCAGACTCTCGAGCAAGAACTCAGCGATGAAGCGGTCGGTTCCTCGAAAGCGCTCGAGAAACCCTTCGCGCTCGCCTTCCGAGCGCTGTTTCCAGGCGATCGCGAACAGCTTGAGGCAACTCCACCAGCCGGCCGCTTTGCGGAGAACACCCGAGAGCACAGCGTCGTCGATACGCAGACCCATCCGCCGAAGCAGCTCCTGCGCCTCATCGTCGCCGGCACGAAGGTCCTCGGCCCGCAACTCGAGCAAGCGCTCGGTCACGCGGTGCGTCGAGAGCGGCAACGGAAGATCCTCTCGTGTGGAGATCGCGACCCTGCAGTTCGCCGGACAGTACGCCAGAAACCCGCGCAGGACCTCGAACAGAGCTTCGCTGTGCAACACGTGCGCGTCATCCAGCACCAGCAGAACCGTCTCGCCGAGCTCCTCTATCGCGTGTAACGCGCGCTGGAGCGCGCGCACCCCGGCCTCGCCGCTACCTCGCTCGTCATTACCTCGCTCACCGGCTTCGGCCTCGTCGCTGTCGCTGTAGCTGTCACTGAGGGCCGAGTCACGCTCGGCGGGCGCATCGAGGAGACCCCCGAGAACAGCCACGTTTATGTGCTCGGCAAGCCGGTGCGGATCGTTATCGAGTGCGTCGAGCGAGACCCATGCGCATCGGCCCCCAAAGTTGCGGGCAACCCTCGAGAGCAGTGTGGTCTTGCCGTACCCCGGCGGGGCCGAGAGGTAGATCAGCACTCGATGCGGGGCGTGCGGAAACGCGAGCGCACGACCTTCGAGCGCAGGTCGAGCAACGCAGACCTCCGGGAGTTCGGGAACGCGGACTTTCGATCGAAGCACCGAAACCGACGACATACGCTCCTACCACCGATACTTGAAGAAGTTCACCTCGTCTTGGTACCAGGCGGTACGCTCCTCGAGCTCACGCAACTCGGAATCCGAGAACGGCTGTAACTCGGAGGCGAGCGCCACGTTCTGCTCGAGCTCGTCTACGCTTGAGACACCCACTATCGCGGCACTGACCGGATACGACAAAACATACCCCAGAGCTTCCGCCATCGAGGTTATACCTCCCTCGCGGAAAATTCTGCCGTCATAGGCGGCTATCTTCATCCCGATCACCCCCATCTCGAGTTGCTCGGCAACCGGCAAGACGTGCTCGATCATGGAGTCGTGGTGCCGATCTCCGGCGTTTATGGAAAGTAACACACAGTCGAAAGGATGATCCTCGAGCACCTGCGCAAACAACGGTGCGTTCTTGTGCCCGGTCACCCCAAGGTAGCGCACCGCGCCTTCTTCCTTGAGCTTTTGCGCGGCCGCGAGCGCCCCGTCCGGGCGCAGAACCGCCCGGCGGTTCTCTTCGGTGTGCACCGCGTGCAGTTGATAGAGATCGAGATGATCGGTCTGTAGGCGCGCGAGCGACCGTTCAAACAATCGCATCGTGCCGTCGTAACTGAGCTCGTGAGTCTTGCTCGCGAGAAACGCCTCGGAGCGCCGGTCTCTCACGACCGCTCCGATGTTCTCCTCGCTCGGGCCGTACTGAGCAGCAGTGTCGATGTAGTTCACCCCGAGATCGAGCGCGCGCTCCACTATGCGAGCAGCCTGATCGCGGTCGCCGGCGACCGCGATTGCGCCGCCGAGCCCCAGCACCCCGATCTGCTCGCCGGTGGCGCCGAGAGTACGACGCGGAAGCTCGCCAAACTCACGCTCTGTCCGGGCCGCAAGGCCAAGCGGCCCGCCGATACTCGCCGCTACAGCCGCACCAAGACCGAACGCCGAACGGCGCAAGAATCCTCTGCGGGTGATTCGTCGTCGCATTACTCTTATCATACACGCCCGGATCACGTAATACCAGAGAGAACTGCGCCGCGGGACACGCCACGGGGCGCGCCACGGGGCACTCCATTCACAGGAAGGCTTCGGGCCGATATACTGCGGGATAACTCAGGAGCTTACGCGCGTGCTACCCAATCTCTGGCTTGTTTTGAACCTATTGGCCCTGTTCTCCGGCTTTGCGCTGATCATCGCGATCGTGATCCTGCGGCGCATAGCGCCGTCGGAAGGGTCGGGGTATGCGCTGGTGCTTCTTGTGGCGTTCTTCCTGCTTGCGGGGTTGTCGGCGGTCGGTGCGTTTCGCGCGGCGGCCGGGACCGGGCCGGGCGAGTTTCCCCAGGGCGTTGTTTCGTTCGCGGTGCTGTCGTACATGCTGGTGAGCGAGATTCGCTTCCTTACGCGCTTCCTGCACCGGCCGAAAATCCGTCGACGACGCCTCGCGATGTCGGCCGCCGCGGGCACAGCCTTGGCGCTCTGGGCGGTTAACCTTGCGTATCACGAGCTGGTTGGGCCCTCGGTCTCGCTCAAGATCGGCTCCGAGCTGGTATTACACCTTACAATCACGACGCTCACGATCTTGGTTGCGTTCGCCGCGTTCGACCGCGCGCGCCGCGCCGGCGAAGCGCCGTGGCGCATCTTCTACCGCGCGTTCGGCGCGGCGGCCGGGATTATCGCGGTGGTACACCTTGCGAACTGGCTAACCATCAGGGTGCTGTTTCCCGAGCTGCCGATCGCACGCACCGAGCTCGTGTTTGTGGTTGGGTACGTGATCGCCAACGGAAGACTATCGGTCGCTATGGTTAGGAGCTTCCAAGAAGATGCCGCAGCGCATTCACAGCTCAAACCCAGCGAGCAGTTCATCGCCGCACACGGCCTCACCAAGCGCGAGGCCGAGATACTCGAGCGCGTCTTCGACGGCCGGACCAACGCCCGGATCGCCGATGAGCTGTGCATCTCGGTGCGCACCGTCGACACACACGTAGTAAACATCTTCCGTAAGTGCGGTGTAGGCTCACGCTACGAACTCTTCAAGCGCATGACACGCCCCTGAGCCCTTCACAACCTCCTACGTAGTTCTACCGAGAACTGCAGATCTCACGATGACTTGCAAAATACGTAGATTCCTCGATGGCTCGTTCCCCCGCGTGTGGGTAGCCTCTGCAACCAGGAGGCTTGGAAATGCAAAGATCACCGTATGTGAGGGTTATGATCGCGTGTGCTGCACTGCTTGCAGTCACGACGCCCTCGTTCGCCGCCGAGACGCTACGGTTCGGCGTGGTGTTCGACGGTCCGTGGGATGGGAACGGACCGGCACTCGAACGCTTCGCCGCCGAGTTCACGCGCGTCTTGGGCGGCGGTCGACACGCCGAGTTCCCGGATGATTTCCGGAGAACCGCCGACCGGACCATGGACGGAACGTCCGAGGCGGTCGAAGAGTTAATGGCCGAGGATGAGCTCGACGCCGTACTGGCGCTGGGACCACTCGGTTCACAGGTCTTAATGGAGCTCGAAGCCCCGCGTAAGCCCGCGGTCGCCGCCGGAGCGCTTCCGCGCGCGCTGCGCGCCGGTTCAGATGCTGAGGACGGGCCGCGATCGCAGCGCGTGGTGGCGATTGAGCTCCCGGTACGACCGGCGCGCGACCTCACGCGCTTGGGCGGTCTGTTCTCGGTTGAGCATGCCGTGGTGGCGGTGCCCGAGGCCTACGCGCGCGAGCTACCGTTTCTTGTGGAGGCACTCGTAGACGAGCTCCCCGCGCGCCCGCGCTCGCGTGTTGTAACAGTGAGCGATGAAGGCGAACTTTCGGACATTGAAGGCGCACAGGTTGCGTATCTCTTCCCGATGCCGCAACTCAGCGACGCGCAACTGCGCGATTTTCTCGCGAGCCTGCGCGAGTCCGGCGTGGGGGCCGCCTCGGCGTTGGGTGAGATTCCGATCGAGGCCGGCATTTCGATGCGCATGCGCGACAGTCATATCGAGCGCATGGCGGCGCGTGCCGCAAGCGAGTTTCGCGACCTCATGCGGACCGGCAGTACGCCGGCGGTTGCCCACAGCGTGAGAGCGACCGATGCGATCGTGGCCGAGCGAAGCGCATTGCGCGAGATCGGACTCTCGCCGCGCCGCGAAGCGCTGTTGGAGGTTGAGTTCGTAGACGGTGCAGACCCGGTCGCCGAGCGCATCTCGCTTTCGCGGGCCGTTGTATCGGCGCTTTCCGACAACCTAGATCTCGCCGCCGAGCGCATTGGACGAGACGCCGACGACGCACGCGTTAGAGGTGCTCGGTCGAATCTTCTTCCGTCGCTCGACGCTTCAACCACGTTTCGCGCGATAGACGAAGACCGTGCCGAGAGCATGTTTGCGCCCGACCAGTTCTCGGCGGTGGGAGCACTCGAGCTCACACAGGTCATATGGTCCGAGCAGGCCTGGGCAAACCTCGATATTGAGCGACGGATTGCCGATAGCAGTCTTCACGAGCTCGCGGCGTTCGAGGCCGATACCGTGGAGACGGCGGCCGTCGCCTACTTCGATCTTTTGCGCACCGCGTCGCTCGTGGAGTTACGCCGCAGCGAGGTCGAGCAGCTGCAGTTTAATCTATCCCGCGCCGAGGCGCGCCGCGCGGTCGGCGAAGCCGGGCCCGAGGACGTTTACCGCTTCCGAAGCGAGCTCGCGCTCGCGCGTCGCGAGCTCTCCGAGGCGATCTCGAAGCAGCAGCAGGCGGGTATGAACCTCAACCGCGTCCTCGGCGCGCCGCAGCGCCGCACGCTCGCGCCGCTCGAGGGTACGATCGAAGACCCGGTCGCGGTTTTGGCCGCGTCGGAGTTCTTCCTCGAGGCCACCGACCTCTACCAACTCGAAAGCATCGAGCAGGAGCTCGTACGCTACTCGCTCGATACCAGCTCCGAGGTGGCGGCGCTGCAGTCCGGAATCGACGCACGGATGCGCGAACGGCGCATGCGCAGCCGCAGCTTCTGGTCACCCACAATCGCGATGCAGGCCCGTGTGGAGCACGAGTACTGGTCGGGCGGCACCTCGCCGAGCACGAGCTTTGAGCTGCCGAGTCTTCCGGTGATCGATGGTACTACCGGCGCGCCCACCGGCGAGTTCACTGCGCCGATCAGCGGTGACGCCGCGGACTACATCAGCACGCCCGGCGATCTGCAGTGGTCGGTCGGGATCTCGGCGACAATTCCGCTTACAACCGGTGGCGAGCGGCGCGCGCGCTTAGCCGAGACCGACGCCGAGCTCGAGAAGCTTCTGACCGAGGCGGCCTCGGCACGAGCAAAGATAGAGCAGCGCACACGCACCGCGTTTGTCCGCGCGGCGGCCGCCGCGGAGAACATTTTTCACGCCCGCGAGGCGGCGGGCGCGGCGCAGGATGCGCTCGATCTGGTCTCGCGTGCGTACGAGGCCGGGGTCAGCTCGGCCGCCGAGCTCGTGGATGCGCAGAACCGATCCACCGCGGCTTCCAAGCTCGCGCAAGACGCGGCGTACGAGTATCTCGTTGAGTTCACGCGCTTGCTGCGTGCGCTCGAAGCGGTCGACGCAATCGTCGACCCCTCGGCCCAGGCCGAGCTCGAAGCGCTGTTCGCTTCTTTTACCAACAACGGAGGAAACACCCGATGAAACACTCACACGATATAGCACATGAACGGCCACGGGCGGTTAAGGCGCCGCGTGGCGTCAGCGCCTCGCGCGCTGCCAAGATGCCGCGCGGCGCCGAGGCACACCGCGCAGCGGCACACCGCACCCAGGCACACCGCACCCATACACACCGCGCAGCGCAACGCCGCGCCGCGGCGCTCCTCGCGGTTCTCACAATCGCGGCCGCGGCGCTGCTTCTCGCGGGCTGCACGGCAGGCGAGCCGGAGCGGGCCGAGGCTCCCCGGCGAGTACGCTGGACCGAGGTGAGCGCCTCGCCGTCGGCCGAGCGGCGCACCTTCACCGGGCGAACTCGTAGCGGCAGCGAGGCGCGCGTTAGCCCGCGCATCGCAGGCACCGTGCTCGAGGTGCACGCCGATGTAGGAGACACGGTGCGCGCCGGCGAGCTGATCGCGCAGATCGACCCTGAACCCGTCAGACTGCAGCGCGATGCCGCGGCGACGCAACTCAGCGCCGCGCGATCGCAGTTGGCCCATGCGCGCGCAACCTACGAGCGCGTACAGCAGCTCTACGAACAAGACCTCGCGAGCCGTAGCGATTTTGACGCGGCCCGCACCGCGGTTGAGACCGCCGAGTCACAGAAGGCCGGCGCCGAACGCAGGCTCGAGCTTGCCGAGCTGCAACTGAGCTATACCGAGGTACGCTCGCCGTTCCACGGACGCGTCTCGGCGCGCCTCGTCGACGGCGGCGAGAACGTCGCCGCCGGGCACCCGATCGTGATGCTGGTGTCGCAAGACCGCTGGGAGGTGCAGGTCTCGGTGCCCGACTCGGTGGTGCTCGATATCGAGGTCGGAGACGAGGTTGCGGTCCGCATCCCCGCCGTGGGGGAAGATACCCTCGACGGAGCCGTCACCGGCGTAGGGGCGGGCGCCGCTCAAGCGGCAGGCACCTATCCGGTCACGATTCGCCTTGGGGAAGGCGGCGAGCGCCTTCGATCGGGCATGATCGCGCAGGTGAGTTTCCCACGCTCCACACGGGTAGCAGTACCCACAATTAGGCTTCCGGGATCAGGCGTGGGACAGGACCGCGAAGGCCAATACGTTTACGTCCTCGCCGAAACCGCCGAGGGCGAGCACGCCGCCTGGAACGGACAGGAGGTAGCACGCTTGGTGCGCCGTGAAGTGGTAACCGGACGCCTCCTGCAGGACGAGATCGAGATCCTCGACGGGCTCGAGGACGGTGAGCGTGTCGTGACGCTGGGGTTGAACCATTTGAGCGACGGCATGCCGGTGCGGCCGCTTGAAGCCGCATCCGGTAACGGGGGGCGACGATGAGCATCACACAGTTTTCAATGGAGCGAAACCGCTTCACGATCATCGCACTGATCTGTCTCTCGGTTGCCGGGATTATCGCCTACATCAACGCGCCGAAGGCCGAGGACCCGGGCTTCACGGTACGCACCGCGGTGGTGGTTTCGTACTATCCCGGGGCTACCCCCGATCGCATCGAGCAGCTGGTGACCAAACCGCTCGAGGAGGAGCTGCAGGAGATACCCGAGGTAGATGTGGTTCGCTCCGAGTCGCGCACCGGCGTATCGATCGTATACGTTGACGTACACGAGCGCTACGACGATGTGGATTCTGTCTGGGACGAGGTTCGTATCTCGACCGAGATCGCCTCACGCGAGCTCCCCGACGGCGTGATCGGGCCGATAGTGAACGACCGCTTCGGCGATGTGTTCGGCACAATCGTGACCGTCTCGGGCGACGGTCTTACACCGGCGGAGATGGAGGACTACGCCAAAGACCTGCGCGAGCTCATCCTCGAGACTCCGGAGGTCGGCAAGGTTAATCTTCACGGCAACCAAGAGCGCCATGTGTACGTTGATTACGATGAAGCGACGCTTTCGGAGCTCGGTCTCACTCCGTACGAGTTGCGCGAGCTGATCCGGGCGCAGAACATCGTGCTGCCGGGGGGCGAGGTCTTTACCGACTGGGAGCGCATTACGCTTACCCCAAGCGGCAACTTCGAGGACATCGAGGACCTGCGACGGCTGTTGATTCCGCTACAGGAACGCGGTGAGCTCGTACAGCTACAGGATATCGCCGAGGTGCGCTTCGGCTATAAGGATCCTCCCAGCGCGCTCGTTCACTCTACCGGCGAACCGGCGGTGGCGGTGGCGGTGAACCTCCGCGAGGGCGGCAACATCACACGGCTCGGGCGTGACGTGGAACGCGTGGTGGAGGAGTTCCGGCGCGATGTACCGGCCGGAGTGGAGCTCGATTTCGTTGCGGTGCAAGCCGAGCACGTCTCGGCACGCGTCAACAGCTTCGCGATGAACCTGGTTCAGGCGATGGTCACGATCATGATCGTGATGCTCGCCGCGATTGGGCTGCGGATGGGCTTTGTCGTAACCTCGCTTGTGCCGGTCACAATTCTCACGACACTGTTCATCTTGCCGATGCTCGAGATCGGGATAGACCAGGTCTCGCTTGCCTCGATCATCATTGCGCTGGGGATGCTGGTGGACAACTCAATCGTGATCGCCGAGAGTACGATGGTGCTTTCGCAGGAGGGGATGCGGCCGCGTGATGCCGCGCTCCGCTCCGCGCGCGAGCTCGGCGCGCCGCTTTTGGTGAGCTCCATCATTATCTGCGCCGCATTCTTACCGGCGCTCACGGCCGAACATTCGCTGAGCGAGTACGCGAGTCCGGTGTTTTGGGGCGTCTCGATCACGCTTCTCGCATCCTGGGTGTTTGCTATCACCATGACGCCGCTTCTCAGCGCCCGGTACCTCAAACCCGACAGCACACGCAACAAGACGAACTTCAACTCGCGCTTTCAGCGCACCTATCGCGCGGTGCTCGATCACTTTCTCCATCACCGCCTGCGCGTGCTGATTCTGCTGTGCGTGGCGCTCGTGATCGCGGGCTTCGGCGCGCGGCTCATACCGCGGCAGTTCTTCCCGAACAACGACCGCGCGGTTATCACGGTGGAGCTCGAGTACGCCGCCGGAACCTCGTTCGAGCGAACCCGGGAGCTCGTTGAGGCGGTGGAGAGCGAGTACAAACAGCGCTTCATGAACGGCGACGCCGAAACGGTCAAGAGCTGGTCGAGCTACATCGGCGGCGACGCACCGCGCTTCTACCTGCCGTTCAACCCCGAGCCGCCGCGATCTGAGTACGCGGTGATGGTGGTGAATCTCGCCGACCAGCACGACATCCCGGAGGTCATCGAGGCCACCAACCGGTTCGTGGAGGAGAGCTTCCCTGAGGTACGTGTGCGCGCACGACCGCTGGTGCTGGGCCCGCCGGTTGAAGCGCCGATCGAGGTGCGCATAATGGGTCCCAACGAGGAGCGCGTGTTTGAGATTGTGGAGGACGTGCGCGATCAACTGCGCGCGGAACGGGGCGTGTACGGCGTTCGCGACGACTGGGGGCCGTGGACCAAACAGATGCGCGTCGAGACCGACGACGCGCGCGCGAAAGCCGCCGGGATCACGAGCCAAGAGGTCGCAATCTCGCTGCAAACCGCGCTCACCGGAATACAGGTTTCGGAGTATCGAGGGTTCGACGAGATCATTCCGATCACGCTCAGGAGCGACATCGCTTCCGAAGGCGACGGCTCAGTGCTCGAGACGGTCTCGGTGTTTTCAACCACCACCGGCCGGTCGGTGCCGCTCCAGCAGGTCGCCGATCTCGAGCTCACCTGGGCGCCCTCGAGAGTCATGCGGCGCGACCTTGCGAAGACCGCAACGGTGCAGGCCGACGTCTACGACGGGTTCAACGCCATGGCGATCACGGACGAGATAGACGCTCGGCTTGCCGCCGAGAGCACGGCATGGCCGGCCGGGTATACATACGAGATCGGCGGCGAGGGTGAGGCTACCGCCGACGCCAACCGCGCGATCTTCGAGAAACTACCGTACGCTGCGCTCATTATGCTGTTGCTCTTGATCGGGCAGTTCAACTCACTGAGGAAGACCTTCATCATTCTCCTCACGATCCCGTTCGGCCTGATCGGCGTGGTGTTCGGCCTGGTGGTGACGCGCGCAACCTTTGGGGTCATGACGCTCTTGGGGGTTATCTCGCTCGCCGGTATCGTGGTCAAAAACGCAGTAGTACTACTCGAGCGCATCAAGATGGAGATGGAGGAGAACGGTCTCGAACCCTATGAGGCGATCGTAACCGCAGCGCAGCGGCGCGTGCGCCCGATCCTACTCACCACCGTCACCACGATCTTCGGGCTCTTGCCGTTGTGGTTCGGCGGAAGCCCGCTCTGGGAGAGTATGACGATCGCGATCATATTCGGATTGATCTTCTCGACACTGTTGACCTTGGGCTTTGTGCCGGCGATGTACTCGCTGCTGTTCAAGGTGCCGATTCCACCACGGCCGGCGAAGGCCAAGGCGCGGCAGTGATGCACACGCCGCGCATCCGCGCACAACTAACGACACCCGCGCCCCACCGCGGGTGAAGCCTCCCGCCCGTCGTGGCCCACGCTCCGGCGTGGGCGCGGCGGGCTTTTCGGTCATTCTTCGTCCTGCTCGTCTTCCTCAGCACTCAGACCCTCCAGCGCGTCACTGATCCTCGCGATCATGACAGCCGGTGTGGGGCTTCGCAGCAGATCCGCCCGCACGCGCTCGTCGCGGATAAGCTCCACAATGCCCCGCGCGATCTGCACCTGCCTCGAGGTATCCTCTTTCGGGGTGAGCGTGAGGAAGATCAATCGCACCGATTTTCCGTCGTTCGCGTTCCAGTCGATGCCTTTGCGCGTGCGCGCAAGCACCACCACCGGGCGTCGGAGCCCCGGCAACTGCGCGTGCGGGAACGCCACCCCCCGTCCGAGTCCGGTCGTCATCTGCTGCTCTCGATGCAGAACGGCCTCCTCGATCTGCTCGGCGCTGAATCCCGGCGAACCCGACTCGGCGACTCTGCACAGCTCTCGAATCGCGCCGTCGCGATCGGCGGCTGCCAGATCGGGAATGACCCTATCGGT